>CAJCHX010000894.1 GCA_903970215.1 Acidobacteriaceae bacterium | reverse complement strand
TCGCGGGCATCGATGACGGGGCCCCCGCCGATTTCGTGGTGTACTCCGACGATCCGCGGGCGGTGCTGGCGGCGGGCGGGACGCTTGCACCCGAGCGAGTGGTACTGCGCGGTCGCGTGGCAGCGTGACACCCGACTTCGGTGTCTACTTCGCGCTACCGGGCTTCGCGTAGACCTGCACCTGCTCCTGCCCGGTGCGGGCGGCGATCGCGTCCATCAATCGGTCGGTGCCGCGCCGGATCGAGGCATCGTCGTCGAGGCTGACGTCGCTCAGATCCAGCGGCGGCAAGATGTCGAGCGTGACGCGGTTGTGCAGGACGTTCTTGTGGGTGCGCCCGGCAGTGCCCTGGAGCGCGATCGGGACGACCGGGGTACCGGTGGCCACCGCAACCCGGATCACCCCGGTGTGGCCCTTGTACATGCGTCCGTCGGGCGAGCGTGTCCCCTCGGGGTGGATTCCCCACGCTCCGCCGCCGCGCAGGATGGCGGTGGCGGCATCGATCGCGGGGGAGGCCGCCGCGCCGCCGCTGCGGTCCACCGGGATCTGGCCCATTCCAGAGAAGAAGACCCGTTTGAACCGGCCACGCCAGCCCGGCTGGGTGAAGTAGTCGGACTTCGCCAGGAACATCACCGGTCGCCGCGCGCACTGCACCACGTAGAACGAGTCCGAGATGGCCAGATGATTGGCGGCTAGGATCACCGGTCCCGTGCGTGGGATGTACTGCTGTCCAGTGATCTTCGGTCGGCCCCACACCCACAACACCGGACCGATCAGGAGATGGCGCGCCACCCGGTAGCGGAACGCCGAACGCAGGGAATCGAGGGACATGCCCCTTATCTACCCGACCCGCGTCCCTTGCACCTGCAAAACGGTGACTCCACGGTCACGAACGGGGCAGCCCACCGAAGCTCAGACGGAAACCGTCTCGCGAGTGGGGGTCTGGGCCTTCGGCTGCTCCGTCGCGCGCTTCTTGGTCGGGCGCTTGCGGCCCACCCACCAATGCGCCATCGGCGCGTGGCTGAGCACTTCGACCAGTGCGACGGTGACGGTGACGGTGACGGTGTAGGCGAGGATCGTCGACCAGGGGGCGGGTACGTGCACGGTGAGCCAAGGCTGCGTGCCCTGCTTCGGCAGCAGCAGCAACGACAGCACCATCACGTGTGCCAGGAACACCCCGAATGACCGCTTCGCACCGTATGACGCCACAGCAGTCAGTCGCGGTAGTCGGCTCCTGTTGCGCGCCATCCGCAGCGCGACAGCGTAGATCGCGGCGATCAGCACGAGATACAGCAGCATGCTCGTCGGTTCGAAGGCGGACGAGGCGTCGATGGGTACCGCTCCGCCGCGCAACCGCAGGCGGTACAGCAGCTGCTCGCCGACCATCGTGATGCCGGCAGCCGCGAAGATCAGCGGCGTGTGCCGCAGAAGTGCGGCCTCGACCCGTTCACGATGCATCGCGGTGACGGCACCGAGGAAGACGAAGAACTGGTACGGCAGGAATGTGGCGTACGCGTGCCACCAGTAGTCGCCCCAGAAACCGCTGTTGGGGGACCAATGGGTGATCGCCACATACATGGCGAGTTGTGCCGCGGCGCTGACCAACAGCAGGCGCACGTGGTGTCCGGCGGTGCGGCGGACGATCCACAGGACCGCGGGGAAGAGCAGGTAGATCTGGATGGTCACGAAGATGAAGTACAACTGGTACCCGTTGACCCCGCCCCATGCGATGTTGCTCGCCAGGCCGGTGAGGCTCACCGGTATCCGCTTCGCGTTGCCGGTCGTGACCATGTCGAAGACCCAGTAGGCCGCGGCCCAGACGACGAAGGGGATCGCCACCAGCGGCACCCGGCGGCGCCAGAACTTCCACGCGCTGAACTTGGCGTCGCCCAGCGCGCCGTAGGCCAGTACCAGGCCCGTGAGCGCGAAGAACGCGTTGCGGGTGAAGTGCAGGTTGAGGGCGATCGCGTCGGTGACCGAGCCGTTCACCTGGTCGTTCACGTTGGTCAGGGTGTGCAGGAAGATCACCAGCAGGAAGGTGATCACCCGGACGAAGTCGAGCTGATACAGATAGCCGGAGCGACGCGCAGGGGTGCCGTCGGGGCGGGCCGAAGACGCGCCGGAGATGCCGGGTCTTGCCGCTGCCGTCGTCGTCATGACCTCGATCCTGCGCTCCGATCCTGGGAGTTCGCTGGCCGGCCGCTTCTAGAGATCAAGCGAGTCGATCAGCGAGCTAAGGGTTTTCTCATACTACCGGATTCGGTCACTGCCCGTCAGTGATGGAAGCGTTCGCCGGATGTAGCCCGGGGCGCGTTCTTGGCCAGCCATTGCAGCACCTTCGCGAGGTCGTCGCGGAACTTTCGGGCCAGGTCGCGAGAGAAACCCTCGCGGACCACGATGCGCAGCACAGCGACGCTCTGCGCGTCCGCCGGCATGGTGTACGCGGGGACCTGCCAACCGTACGTCCTCAGCTCGTGCGAGATGTCGAAGACGGTCATCGGCGCGTCGTCGGTGAGGGTGAGGGCGATGACCGGCAGTTCGGAGCCGTCGGTGATGACCACGAGGGGGTCGAGATGCGCGAGCTGGCCTGCGAGCCACGTGGCCGTGTCGCGGAGCGATTCCATGACCCGCGTGTAGCCGGCTCGGCCGAGCCGCAGGAAGTTGTAGTACTGGCCGATGATCTGGTTGGCGGGCCGCGAGAAGTTGAGAGTGAAGGTGGGCATGTCGCCGCCCAGGTAGTTCACGTGGAAGATGAGGTCGTCGTCCAGGCACGACCGGTCGCGGAAGACGACGAACCCGATCCCGGGGTAGGTGAGGCCGTACTTGTGCCCTGAGACGTTGATCGATGCGACCCGGGGGAGTCGGAAGTCCCACAACAGGTCGGGGTCGAGGAAAGGCGCGACGAAGCCGCCGCTCGCCGCGTCGACGTGGACCGGCACGTCCGGCCCGCCTGCCTCCACGACCTTGTCGAGGGCCGAACAGACGCCTGCCACGTCCTCGAACTCACCCGTGAAGGTGGTACCCAGGATCACCACTGCGCCGATGGTGTCGATGTCGACCGCGGCCGCGACCTGCTCGGGAGTCACCATGTACCGGCCGGGCTCCATCGGCACGTAGACCGGCTCGACATCGAAGTAGCGACAGAACTTCTCCCATACCACCTGCACATTCGTTCCGAGCACCAGCTTGGGGCGCGACACGTCGGCGGCGGGGTCGGCCGAACGACGCTGCGCGCGCCATCGCCACTTGAGCGCCAGCCCGGCCAGCATCACCGCCTCGGACGAGCCGATCGTCGAAGCGCCGGTGGCCGACAGCGGGTCCGACGGGGACAGGCCGGGCGCGTGGAACAGATCCGCGACCATCGCGATGCACCGGGACTCGATCGCCGATGTCGACGGGTATTCGTCGTGGTCGATCGCGTTCTTGTCGAACGACTCCGACATCAGCATGTCGGCGTGGGGCTCCATCCAGGTGGTCACGAAGGTGGCCAGGTTCATCCGGGACTGCCCCTCGAGCATCAGCTCGTCGTGGATGAATCGATACGTCTCCACCGCGGTGCGTTCGTCGGTGTCGAGTCTGGTGAGCGGGACGGGGTTGGCGTCGAGTCGACCTGCGTAGGCGGGGGTGAGGACTGTGTCATCGTCGTCGGCGGGCGGTTTCGAATCGTCGATCGTCACGCGGCCGACGCTACGCGATTTCGTCAGGGGCGACTCGACGTGGCACAATTATCCGCTGCTGCCCCGGACCCGGTCACGACCGACCGGCGCGGTCACCACTGAGACGGCAAAACCGGATGCGTCCATCCTGGCGCATCGCTGAATTGCACCGTGACACGTAAGGAATTCATAGCTCATGGCTGTCAAGATCAAGCTCACGCGGCTCGGCAAGATCCGCAACCCCCAGTACCGCATCGTCGTCGCCGACGCCCGCACTCGCCGCGACGGCCGTGCCATCGAGACCATCGGCAAGTACCACCCCAAAGAGGAGCCGTCGCTCATCGACGTCGACTCCGAGCGCGCGCAGTACTGGCTGGGCGTGGGCGCGCAGCCGACCGAGCCGGTACTGGCGCTCCTGAAGATCACCGGTGACTGGCAGAAGTTCAAGGGCCTCCCGGGCGCCGAGGGCACTCTGCGGCACGCTGCCGAGAAGCCCAGCAAGCAGGACCTGTTCAACGCCGCCCTCGCCGAGGCCGACAAGGAGCCGTCCGCGGCCGCCACCACCCCTAAGAAGAAGGCCCCCAAGGCCGAGGCGCCTGCCGCCGACGCTGCGCCGGCCGAGGCTCCCGCCGAGGGGCAGTGAGCGCCGTCGTCGCCGATGCCGTGGAGCACCTGGTCCGCGGCATCGTCTCCCACCCGGACGACGTGCGCGTCGACCTGATCACGGGCCGTCGAGGCCGCGTGATCGAGGTGCACGTGAACCCGGACGACCTGGGCAAGGTGATCGGGCGCAGCGGCCGTACGGCCACCGCCCTGCGCACCCTGGTCGCCGGGATCGGCGGCAAGGGCATCCGGATCGACGTAGTCGACACCGATCGCGTCCGCTGATCCCATGGAACTGGTGATCGGGCGGGTTGCGAAGTCCCACGGAATCCGCGGCGAGGTGGTCGTGGAGGTACGGACCGACTCGCCCGAACTCCGCTTCGGCGTCGGCACCGTCCTGCACGGCCGGAACCCGCGCTCGGGCGCCGAAGGCGACTACGCGATCACTGCCGTCCGTGAGCATTCCGGGCGGTTGTTATTGCACTTGGCGGAGGTCCCCGACCGGACCGCGGCCGATGAGTTGCGCGGCATGTTGTTCGTGATCGACAGCGACGATGTGGCGCCGAGTGACGACCCGGACGCGTTCTACGACCACGAGCTCGAGGGTCTCGAGGTGCGGATGAGCGGGACCGGCGAGGTGATCGGCACCCTCACCGAGGTGCTACACGCGCCCGGCGGCGAGTTGCTGTCCGTCACGGACCCGAGTGGCCGGGAGATCCTGGTGCCGTTCGTGACGGCGATCGTGCCGGTGGTGGATGTGGCCGACGGCTATGTCGAGATCGACCCGCCCGACGGGCTTCTGGATCCGGGCCTGGGGTCGTGACCCCCGGGCCGCCTACGCGGATCGACGTGGTCACCATCTTCCCGGAGTACCTGGCGCCGTTGCGGCAGGCGCTGCTGGGCAAGGCGATCGACAAAGGTCTGCTCGAGGTGGCCGTCCACGATCTGCGCGACTGGACCCACGATGTGCACAAGGCGGTCGACGACTCGCCCTACGGCGGGGGGCCCGGCATGGTGATGAAGCCGTCGGTGTGGGGCCCGGCGCTCGATGACGTGTGTCCAGACGACGCGCTGCTCGTGGTGCCCAGCCCGGCCGGTGTGCCGTTCACGCAGGCGATGGCCCACGAGTGGGCACGCGAACCGCACCTCGTCTTCGCATGCGGGCGGTACGAGGGCATCGACCAGCGGGTG
>CAJCHX010000893.1 GCA_903970215.1 Acidobacteriaceae bacterium | reverse complement strand
CTCGGCCGCGGCCATCGCGCGGGCCGTCGGCGACCGCATCCGGTCGGACGTCCGGGACGGCACCGTCCTACGTGCCGCCGTCAGCCCGATGCCCGACCCCGCTACCCGCCGATTCGGCCCGCCGGTGCTGATCAGCAACGTGGGTGTGTTTCCCGGCGTCCAGACGCCGCCGGCGCTGGCGGTCCGGGACTTCCACGCGCAGATCGTGCGCAGCTCGCGCGGAATGCGGGAATACGCCGCCGCCTGGACCGGCCCGGGCACCGCGCCCGTCCCGCTCGGCTCCACGTACCTCGTCTCGACGTTCCAGGGTCGCCTCTCGATCGAGATGCGGGTACTGCCCGGCACTCTCGACGTCGGCACACGGAATCGGATCCTCGGTCGCGTCGAACATTCCGCCCGGGATCTGGTCGCGCAGACCGTGCCGTGAGGCCACCACAGGCCCGCTGCATGATGTGCTTCACGATCGGTGACCACGCAGGCTCGGCCCACCTGTGAAACGATTAGTTCATATCCGATCCGCAAGCCCGACCGTATCAACCTGAAGTATCCAATCCCCTAGTCGCACCTCGAAAGGCAGAACCAACTAGTGAAGGTCTGCATCCTCGCCATGGGCAGCCGTGGCGACGTCCAGCCCACGATCGCGATCGGGCTGGCGCTGCGCGGCCGCGGGCATGACGTCACGATCGCTGCGATGGGTGCGCCCCTGGTTACGCTCATCAGGTCGGCTGGTCTCGAGGCGCACCAACTGGCCGACCACGTGCCTGACTACGACGACGACTACAAGCAGCAGATCCACCGCCCCATCGGCCGGATGCGCGCCTACGGGCGGTTCCTGATGCGCAACGTCGTGAACATCTCGCGCGAGATCGAGGAGGCCTGCGCCGGGGCCGACATCGTGCTGACGCACTCCGACGCGCTCGACTTCGCGCTGCCGGTCACCCGGCGCGACGGGACGACGATCGTCAGCTACCGGTTCTTCCCCGGGACCGCGAACAGCGTCTACCCGATGACGCAGTACACCCCGGCAGGGCTGACCAACACCCTGCTCAACCACGCGCCGCGGATGGTCAAGCGCGCCACTTGGGCGCTCGGCGACTCCGTCACCTGGGCCAACGTTCGACACGCGGTGAACTACCACCGGGCGTCCGTGGGCGAGACGCCCTACCGGTCGCGGCGGCACAAGAACATCGACGGCCGCGACATCACCGATCTGCAGCTCTACGACGCCACGCTGACCCCTGAGCTGGTACCCGAGTTCAACCGCACGCGACCGATGCTCGGCTTCCTCGAGGTGCCGGCCGGTGCGTGGCAGACCACCCCGGCCGCGCGCGCCCGGGACGCCGAACTCATGGACTGGCTGCGGGCCGGTGACCCGCCGATCTACTGGGGCTTCGGCAGCATGCGGATCCCCGAGCCGGACCGGTTGGCGCAGATGTTCGCGCAAGTCTGCGCAGAGCGCGGACAGCGCGGCCTGATCGTCGCCGGGTGGAGCGAGCTGCATCATGCCGACCTCGGCGACCACATCCGGATCGTGGACGAGATAGTCCACGCAGACGTCCTGCCGCTGTGTGCGGCAGCGGTGCACCACGGCGGGGCGGGCACGACCGCCGCGGTATTGCGCGCCGGTCTTCCCATGCTGATCTGCCCGGTTCTCGCCGACCAGCCGTTCTGGGGCAAGCGGGTCGCAGAGCTCGGCGTGGGCGCCACCATCCAGATGCGCCGGCTGACGCCGGCCCGGCTGCACAGTGCACTCGACCAGCTGCTGTCGCCCGCGACCCAGCGCCAGGCGCAGCGGATCTCCGCACTGATCGACCTCGGTGACATCCCCGCGCGGCGCGCGGCGCAGATCATCGAGGCGATCGCCGAGGACAACGGGATCGGCGTCCAGCGGCCGAGCGGCACCGTCGTCCGCGCGCATTTCGGAGGGGACACCCGAGGTAACCTCGGTAGTCTCGAATCCGCCGCGGAGGTGTGAAGTGGAAAGACGCCCACTGTCCCTGCTGGAGTTGCCGTACGCGGTGACCAACACGGTGTCCGGAGCCAGCCTCGTCGTCCGCGGCACGATCGACCTGCCGCTGTTCAGCGAGACGGTCGGGGCCCTGCTCCGCGAGTACCCCGCGCTCGCGGGCCGGCTGGAGCCAGGCCCGTTCGGCTTCGACCTGGTGGCCGGTGAGCCACCCGACCCGCTGCCCATCCTCATCGAGAACCGGGCGTTCGAGCCCGGCGACGTGCGTCTCGACGTCCGGCCCGAGGTGGTCACCTCCGGATTCGCGATCGCGTCCGACGGCGACCTGCACCGGGTGTCCGTGGGCGCCAACCACGCCGTCGCGGACGCCGGTAGCGGGCTGTTCCTCAGCCTTCGGCTGTGGGAGCTGTACACCACCCTGGTCACCACCGGCTCGCTTCCGCCGGTGGAGCCGCAGCCGCTGCCGTCCTCTCCGCAGGAGGTCGCCGCGCGCCTGGGCCTGACCGGGGTCGCGCCCGCGCCACGCCCCACGGGTGTGCGCAGCGTCGGCGTGCCACCGACCGTGGCCGACCTCGACGCCGACGGGTTCGGCTTCACGCGGATCCGCCTCGACGCCGACGAGACCGACGCGGTC
>CAJCHX010000892.1 GCA_903970215.1 Acidobacteriaceae bacterium | reverse complement strand
TGCCGGCCGCAACCGCCTGCACAGCTGACGCCGACTGCACCATGACCGCGCCGGTCATCGTCAGTGCTGCTCCGATGACCAGCACAAGGTAGAAGTCGCTGGCCGGGCTCCGGAGCGCGTCCGTTCCCCGCTGCAGCCGACCGCCGATCCGCTCGGCGATCGGGCGAACGGGCGCCGCGGAGGTATCGGTCTGGTCTGCCGCAGTATCTCGCAACGCGCGTCCTTACGTGTAATTTACTCATAGTTATACATTGCTTGATACTTCACTCATGTCGAGAGGTGAATCACGTTGACCGACAACGAAGATCCGTTCGCTGCGCGTGTGCGCTTCGGGAAATGGATCCTGCTCACGGGCTTCCTGGTGCTCGTCGTGGCGGCGGCACTGATGGACGCCTAGGTGACCCGCGTGGTCAAGATGGGGATCGCATCGCGAACCCCACCTTGACCACACGACGACGGTGGTCAGCGGATGCTGCCACCTACCTGCGCGCCACCGGAAGCGCCGCCGACGCCGGCCGAAACCACGCCGCCAGCGGCCGCGCTGTCGGCTCCAGCCGCCGCGCCGACGGAGTCACCAGCTCCACCGACGGAGTCACCTGCTGCACCGACGCCGCCACCTGCTGCGCCGACGACACTCGTAGCTGCGTCGGGGGCACCGGTAACGGCGCCTGCCGCGCTCGCCGCAGTCTCGCTTGCCGCAGTCTCGCTCGCCGCGACATCGCCCGCGGCAACGACACCGCCGACGATCGGGCTGACTACCGGCTTATCGACGGCGCCACCGGAACCTTCGGTCGCACCCGCCGCTGCGCCGCCACCCGCGGCCGCGATCGCGTCGACTACGTCGGCCGAACCGGCGGCCGAAACTCCGGTCGTGCCAGGAACTGTCGCACCGCCGTCGACGGCACCGACGGTCACCGCTCCGGGCGCGAGCCCGACGTTCGCGTCCGCGTTGCCGCCACCGATGGGTGTGCCGGCCGCGGCGCCGCCGGTTACCGCAGCGGTGGATCCACTGCCGCCGATCGAGCCGGCGACTGAACCGTTGGCGGAGAAGCCCCCGAGGATCGCCGTCAGCGCGGCGTGGGCGCCTCCGAGGATGCCCGTCAGTGCGGCCCCTGCGCCTGCCGCTGCGGTTGTCACAACCCCCTCAGGTCCGAACAGGAGTTTGTTGACGGCGTCGAGCGTGCCACTGCCGAGCAGCGTGGAGGCGTCTGCCGCGACGCGTGCGCTGCCGGAGATCCCGTTGGGACCGACGTTGCCCAGCAAGGACGCGGTGGGCGATACGCTGCCCAGGATCGTCGAGACGACGGCGCCGACGTCTGCACCGACGGTCAACCCCTTGTTGTCGAGGCTCGCACCGGCGGCGCCGGTCACGTTGCCGCTGCCGAGTGGGGTGGTCAGGCCTGTTTTGACGGTGCCGGTCGCGGCGATCCGGTCCAGCCCTACCGCGAGGCCGGAGTCCACGCCCAGCGATGCGCCGCCGAGCAGTGTTGTGATATCGGCATTCCCCTTCACGTTCGCGTTGAGTCCGGTACCTCCGAGAGCAACTCCTGCGCTCAATCCAGCGGAGCCGCCTATCAGCGGCGTCGCGGACGCGGTGGCGGGCGATCCGAGCCCCAGGCCGACTGCGATGGCGACGGCGCCTGCCGTTCCGGCGGCCCGCCGGCGGATCGACCTCGGAAGGTTGTTGATGTGGGTTGTTGACATCGTTGGAAAAACCTCTCCTTCGTGATCTTCAGGAATGGCAGCGCCGCCGAAGGAACCGTATCCGCGCAGGTAGGGGTGCTCCGCTACTGTGTAGTAGGCAAAGTAAAAGAATAGTAATCCGCTGCTCAAGTAGTGTTGGGTCACATACCGGGGTTGGGTGATTGCTCGAAAATGTCTAAATGATGACTTGAGACTTGCGACCGATTCGGCAACCGCGCCGAAGCATGCGGCGGGCATTCGTGAACCATGCCGAAATAACTCTGATTCAGAGCTATTGTGGAAAGGTGCAGAATCGAATCGATGCGGCCCATGCTGCCGATGCGCTGCTCGGGGCGGTGGGGCAGATCCGACGGCGATCACGCAGAGCGGTCGGGGGGCCGCTGCCCGAGACGTCGTTGACCGGGTCGCAGACGGAGCTGGTGCGGCTGGTGCGCCGCGAACCGGGAATCGGTGTGGCCGATGCGGCCGCGCGGCTGGGCTTGGCGCCCAACACGGTGTCGACATTGGTACGCCAGCTCGTCGAGGCCGGTCATATGAGACGCGAGCCGGATCCGGACGACCGGCGCGCCGCCCGGTTGCGCCTCACCGACCGCGCGCGCCGCGAGGTCGAGCAGTGGCGCGACCGCCGCATCGAGGCCGTTGCGCGCGCCCTCGACCGGCTCGATGCGGCCGACCTGGACGCCCTGGACGCGGCGATCACCCTGCTGAGCAGGGTGGGCGAGCTGATCGAACCGGACGAGGCAAGAGAGGAGGCGGCGGGATGAGCAGACGGGAGCGTGCGAGTCGCGGACTGGAGACCACTGTCGCCGAAGCGATCTCGCTCGACCACGTGACCTTCCGGTTCGGTACGCACGTCGCGGTCGACGACCTGACGCTCACGGTTCATCCGGGCGAGTGCTTCGGGTTGCTCGGCCCCAACGGCGCGGGCAAGACCACCACCATCAGGATCATCAACACTCTCCTCAATATGCAGGAGGGTGCGGTGACCGTGTTCGGTATCGACGTGCGGACCCGGTCGATGGCGGTGCGCCGTCAGCTCGGTTATGTGCCGCAACAACTCTCCATCGAGGGTGCGCTCACTGCGCGAGAGAACGTGTCGTGGTTCGCCCGGTTGTACGACGTTCCCCGCTCCGAGCGGCGCGCGCGGGTCGACGAGGTGCTCGAGATGGTGGACCTGAGCGACGCCGCCGATCGGCTGGCATCAGGCTTCTCGGGCGGCATGGTGCGGCGGCTGGAACTCGCTCAGGCCCTGGTGAATCGACCTGCTCTCCTGGTCCTCGACGAGCCCACAGTGGGGCTCGACCCCGTCGCTCGCGACTCGGTGTGGCAGCGGGTCGCGCAGATGCAGGCCGAGTACGGGATGACGGTCCTGCTCACGACGCACTACATGGAGGAGGCCGACGAGCTGTGCGATCGGGTGGCACTGATGCACAACGGCCGGCTCGCTGAGGTCGGTACGCCGGCGCAGCTCAAAGCCGCACAGGGGGAAGGCGCTTCACTCGAGGACGTGTTCCGCGCCCACACCGGGGCGGACCTCGGCGCCGAATCGGGGAAAGGAGGGCTGCGCAGTGTCCGTACAACTCGCCGTACCGCTCGGCGGATGGGCTGAATCGGTGACCCGCATGGGCTCGCGGGTGTACACGCTGTGTCTGGTGGAGATGCAGAAATTGCGGCACGACCGTACCGAACTGTTGACCCGCGCAATACAGCCGGTTCTGTGGCTGGTGATCTTCGGAACCACCTTCAGCCGGATCCATGCGATCCCGACCGGTAACGTGCCCTATCTCGACTACCTGGCGCCGGGGATCATCGCGCAGTCGGCATTGTTCGTGTCGATCTTCTATGGCATCCAGATCATTTGGGAACGCGACGCGGGAGTCCTGACCAAACTGCTGGTGACGCCCACGCCCCGCGCCGCGTTGGTGACCGGCAAGGCCTTCGCTGCAGGGGTGCGGTCCATGGTGCAGGCAGTGATGATCACCATCGTCGCCGCCCTGCTGGGTGTCAGCCTCACGTGGAATCCATTGAAGCTGTTGGGGATGCTGATCGTTGTCGTGCTCGGATCGGCGTTCTTCGCGTGCCTGTCCGTGACCATTGCGGGGATAGTGCTCAAGCGTGACCGGCTGATGGGTATCGGGCAGGCCATCACGATGCCGCTGTTCTTCGCTTCCAATGCGCTGTACCCGGTGAGCGTGATGCCGGCGTGGGTGCGTGCGATCAGCCGGGTCAACCCGCTCAGCTACGAGGTGTCGGCTTTGCGCGGGCTCCTGATCGGTGCGCCTACCAACCTGTGGCTTGACTTCGGTGTGCTGGTCGTGGCGGCGATCCTCGGCATCGCGACCGCATCCGCGTTGCTCCGCCGATTGGCGCAGTGACTCGCGGCCGGCCTGGGATGTGCGGATGACGCCGAGAGCGGGGCCGACGATGGCGTCGGCCCCGCTCTCATCAGCAGGTGGTCGGGTCGACCGTTACTGCCAGATCCAGTTCCAGCGGCGGTTGCGCGGGTCCCACTGCCGGACGCGGCGGCGGGGACGCGGGGCGGGGCGGCGGGGGTCGTAGCGGTATGCCATGGGTTCTCTCCTTGTGTTCCGGCCCGGTCATCCGGGCTCGATATTTGTCGTGATTGATAATGGACTGGGTCCCTGGAGCGCGTCTTCGTGCTCTCTGGGAGACCGCTGTGGCCTATTCCGGGCGGTTCGCGCCGGGGTCGCCGGCGCGGAGGGTCACTGCCAGATCCAGTTCCAGCGGCGGTTGCGCGGGTCCCACTGCCGGACGCGACGGCGGGGAGCCGGGGCGGGACGACGCGGAATGTAGTTGAACGCCATGGGATTTCTCCTGTCTTGGGCCCTCGATTGCTCGGGGGCGCTCGCTTTGACGTTCTCCATAGTGGGGGCGTTGGCTGGGCAAGCTCTGCGTCGAGTCTGGGAGAAACCTGTGAGTGATGGGACAAACCGGACGGTGGGATGATCGCTGCAGGTGGGGGGAGCCGGCGGGGATCAAGGACGTTTTATCGAATAAACGGCACAGCGTGTTATTGCGACATTCCGGCGGTCGCGGTCGATGACACGCACTATCATGAAAGTGATAGCATGTGCGCATGACCAACATGCTCGACTTCGAGGCATTCCTGGCCTCGCACGGGATCGAAGGCTTGACCGGGGACGACGTCCTCGGTGCCCTCGAGGAAGGGATCGACGCGCGCACGTCCGTCGTGGTACCGGTCACCGGAGGGGACATCGAGCATCTGCGCGCGCACGGTGGGCTGGACGCTCGGGCGGCGCTCGACGGGTGGGACCCGGCGGCCGCGGCCGGGCGGCGGGCACTGGCATACACCCGCGAGGCGGGAGAGCTGATCGCTGACTCGGTGACCGTCGCGCAGACCGCACAACGGCTCGGCGTCGACCGCTCACGCATCTCTCGGCGGCTACGCGACAAGACGCTGTACTCGTTCACGATCGGCGACCGGATCCGGATCCCGCTGTGGCAGTTCACCGGCGACCGGCTGCTGCCCG
>CAJCHX010000891.1 GCA_903970215.1 Acidobacteriaceae bacterium | reverse complement strand
ACGCGGGCGAGCTTCGTATACTGCGCGAGTGCCCCCGTCGAACCCCCGCCGATCGCCGGCCGCAGCGGACCGGCAGCGTGACGCCGAGCGGACCCGTGCGCGGATCCTCGAGGCGGCGTCGGCCGAGTTCGCGGCGCACGGGTACGCCGGTGCGCGGGTATCGGCGATCGCCGCCCGGGCGGGCGTGAATCAGCAGCTCATCTCGTACTACTTCGGAGGCAAGGAAGGCGTGTACGGGGCGGTCTCCCAGCGCTGGTGGGAGCGCCGATCCGAGCTGATCCCCGCCGGGACCGCATTCCCCGAGCAGGTCCGCCGGTACGTTCTCGAGGCGATACGCGACCCCGACGGCCCGCGCCTGCTGGCCTGGAACGGCCTGCAGTACGGCCGTGCCGACGTCGGTCCCGACGGGGCGCGACCGGCGGCCGAGTTCCGGGCCGGCGTCGCCGAACTCCGCGCGCTGCAGGCCGACGGTGCAATGCCCGCCGACGTAGACCCGGAGATCCTGCTGGTCATCTTGATGGCCGCAGCGATGGCGCCGACCACGCTGCCCCAGGTGATCGCAGGTGTGACCGGGCACGACCCGCGGTCGCCGGAGTTCATCGAGCGATTCGCAGACCAGCTCGCGACCTTCGTCGCAGGGCTGGGTGGGCGCGGCTCCGCCGGTCCGGTGTGAGCGATCCGGATGAGTGATCTGGTCGAACGGATCCTGGGCGTTTCCGCCGGCTGGGTGTATCTGTTCGTAGGGTTGCTCGTGTTCTTCGAGGACGCCGTGTTCGTCGGGTTCGTCCTGCCCGGAGAGACGGCCGCCATACTCGGCGGCGCCGACGCGAGTCTGGGCCGGGTCAATCCGTTCGTCATCGCAGCGATCGTGGTGGTCGCTGCGATCGCCGGCGACAGCGTCGACTACCAGATAGGCAGGCATATCGGCCCGCTGATGCTCGACCGCCCGTTCTTCGACCGCCGCCGCGCGCGGATCGATTCCGCCCGGGACTTTCTCACCCGCCGCGGGGGTACGGCCGTGTTCCTCGCCCGCGCCGTGGCATTTCTCCGGGCGGTCATTCCCGCACTGGCCGGCGTGGCGCGCATGCCCTACCGTCGCTTCCTCACCTACAACGCGCTCGGCGCGCTCGTCTGGGGAACCGGATTCGTCGTGTTCGGCTACCTGGCCGGCGACTCGTACGCCGCCGTCGCCGACAAGGTCGGCCACGCCACCGTGATCGCCGTCATCGTCGTCGCGACCGTGGCGGTCGTGATCTGGCGGATCCGCGCGTACCGCCGTGCCCATCCACGCGAACGGCACAACCCGTGATGATCGTCGTGCCAGACGATCTGCGGCCGCACCGCCCGCTCAGCGGGACCTACGGCCAGGTCCGGCACACCTCGAGGAGTCGTCGCCGGATCGGCGCGGCGCGCTCCGCAAGCGCGGCCTGCGCGCGGACGTACTCTGCCCGCCCGGCCGCGGTCTCGACGGGCACCGGCGCGAACCCGTATTCGGCGAGGTCGTAGGGGCTGGCCCGCATGTCCAGCTCGCGCGCGTCACGAGCCAGTTCGAACGCGTCCGCGACCAGCTCGGACGGCACCCCCGGCGACAGTTTGAACGCCCACTTGTACAGGTCCATCCCGGCGTGCAGACAGCCCGGTTGCTCGGTGTCGGCCTGGCCTTCCCTGGTCAGCGGTGTCGCGTTGCGGCTCACCGCCGCGGGAGTGAAGAACCGGTAGGCGTCGTAGTGCGTGCACCGCAGCGCACCGGCGTCGAGGACGGCGTCGGCCCCGTCGGGCCCGAGCCGCAGTGGGACCGGGTGGCGCATGTCCCGGGCCCGGTACACCATCGCCCATTCGTGTAATCCGAAGCAGCCCAGCGCAGCAGGGCGTTCCGCGGTAGCGGCGAGGAGGTGCCCGACGTAGCCCGCGACGTCACGTCGCCGGGCCACGAACTCGGGATCCACGGCGACGCCGCCTGGAACCGGGCGATATCCGCGCGTGTGGCCGAACTCCGCCACTGCGGCGTCGCCGCCGAGCGTCACGCCCAGACCCGGGTGCCAGCGGAGGAGCTGGCCGGGCCGCAGGTTGTAGTACGTGAACAGGAAGTCCCAGACGGGGTGTTTGCGGCCCTGGCGCGACCGGGCGAGGTGGGCGTCGACGAACGGCGCCAGCCGCTCCCGGTGGGCCGCCGCCCGGGCCTGCCAGACCGCCGGGTCGAGCGCGGTCTCGTGCCGGCGGGTGTGGCGCCGTCACACCCGGTGCGTCCCGTCGCGCACCGTCCCGACGAACTCCTCGACCAGGTCCTCCAGTGCGACGATGCCCACGGTGCGGCCGTGCTCGTCCGCGACCGCGGACAGGTGGCTGCCGTGCCGGCGCATGAACGCGGTGGCGTGATCGAGCGACATCGATCCGTCGATCACCGGCAGGGGCCGGATCCGGGCCGCCCCGATCACGGTGTCGGGACCGACCGCGGCGTCCATGATCTCCGGCAGTACATCCTTGACGTGCAGGTATCCGGTGAAGGCGCCGCCCGCACCCCGAACCGGATAGCGGGAGAAGCCGGTCTCTGCGACTGCGGACTCGATGGCTCCCAGGGTGGGGCCGGCGGTGCCGTCGGGGCCGGGAACCGACTGCAATCCACGCACGTCCGTCAAGGGGATCGCCACGTCCACGACGGTGCGGCGCGACGTGAGCAGCGCCCGAGTGAGGCGGGTCTGTTCCTCGCGATCCAGCAGGCCCACACCTGCCGACTCCTCGATCAGCGCCGACAGCTCGCGAGTCGACACCGTCGCGTCGAGTTCGTCCTTCGGCTCGACCCGCAAGGCTTTGAGGACCAGCCCGGCCAGGCTGTTGTACAGGGCGATCAGTGGCCGCACCACGCGACACCACGCGAGGTGGACGGGGATCAGTAGCATCGCTGCGGTCTCGGGCCCGGCCAGCGCGATGTTCTTGGGGACCATCTCGCCGAGCAGGATGTGCAGAACCACCACGAGGGCGATGGAGACGGTGAACGCGATCGGGTGCAGCAACCCGGCAG
Source organism: Acidobacteriaceae bacterium (assembly GCA_903970215.1). GTDB lineage: Bacteria > Actinomycetota > Actinomycetes > Mycobacteriales > Mycobacteriaceae > Tsukamurella. The sequence goes on along the minus strand of CAJCHX010000891.1, from coordinate 31 downwards.
GCATGTGTGCCAGCTGCAGCGGCGCCTCGAT
>CAJCHX010000890.1 GCA_903970215.1 Acidobacteriaceae bacterium | reverse complement strand
TCCCGTGACGGTGGCGATGCCGCGCTCGAGCGGCGGCATGATCGTCGGTCCGATCGCCCGGAACAGGCGGGTACGCGACACCCAGGCGACGGAGGCTCGGGTGACGTATAGCGGTGAGGGCATGCGTCGATTCTGGCACTGAGGAATCCGATTAAAAGACCTGGCCACGACCGCACGCAGCGGTAGCGTGCCAAAATGACCACTACGAATGTCAGTAAGCCGAAGACTAAAAGCAAGCCACCGAAGATCTCCAACGAACGTTACGAAGCCGAACTGCGGCACCTCCAGACCGAGTTGGTCGCGATGCAGCAGTGGGTGCGAGAGACCGGAGCCCGCGTGGTCGTGCTCTTCGAGGGCCGCGACGCCGCCGGCAAGGGATCGGCCATCAAACGGATCACCGAGTACCTCAGCCCCCGCGTCTGCCGGGTAGCCGCGTTGCCCGCTCCCACGGAGCGCGAGAAGACCCAGTGGTATTTCCAGCGGTACGTCGAGCACCTGCCGGCGGCGGGCGAGATCGTGCTGTTCGACCGGTCCTGGTACAACCGAGCCGGAGTGGAGCGCGTCATGGGCTTCTGCACCCCCGCCGAGTACCGACGCTTCCTGCATCAGGCGCCGATCTTCGAGCGACTCCTGGTCGAGGACGGGATCCTGCTGCTCAAGTACTGGTTCTCGGTGTCGGATGTGGAGCAGGAGAAGCGGTTCCGGTCGCGCGCGACCGACCCGATGCGGCAGTGGAAGCTGTCTCCGATGGACGTCGAGTCGATCAGCCGGTGGGAGGACTACTCGCGAGCCAAAGACCAGATGTTCGTGCACACCGACATCCCCGAGGCACCCTGGTTCACGGTGGAGAGCGAGGACAAGAAGCGGTCGCGGATCAACGTCATCTCCCATCTGCTGTCGGCCATTCCGTACGAGCACATCGATCCGCCCAAAGTGGAGATCCCGAAGCGCCCGACCGCCCACGACTACGAACGTCCGCCGCGCGAGGACTTCCGGTACGTGCCGGACGCCGCCGAACGGTTGCTCAACTGACGCCGCCCGTCTCGCCACAGGGGTCGGGCGGAGATTCCGGCCGTGGACTTCAGGCCGTGTTGCGTGTTGGTCGATGCCGCGCCCACACTGGGTGATGCCCTCGGAGAAATACATGACGTATCGGCACATCACCCTGCGAGACGGCGTGACCGTCTACCGTTCTCACGCGCGAACGAAGAAACTGGGCCGAAAGAATTCGGTGGCGACGCATCTCGTGATCGAGCACAGCGGTGATCAGGTCGAACCGTTCGTCGATGTGACACTCGGCACGCCCGGTGCACTGCAGTCGTTCCGGCTGCCGTTGTACGACGGTCCCGCCATTCTCGACGCCATCCGCGAAGGCCTGGCGGAATGCCTCCTCGAGTACGGATGATCTCGGGGTGATCGCGGGGTTCGGGGCCCACGTGTGAGCTGCGCGGACGACGGGCCGCGGGACGGGACCGAGATACGACGCGGCCCACCCCAACGTGTGGGGCAGGCCGCATCGAGTTCTTCGCTGCGCTCAGCGTGTGTTTCTCGCTTCGCTCAGCGTGCGTTGTTTCGCTGCGCTCAGCGTGCGTTGTTTCGCTTCGCTCAGCGACGCAGGCCGAGGCGCTCGATCAGCGTGCGGTAGCGATTGATGTCCACGGCGGCGACGTACTTGAGCAGCCGACGACGACGGCCGACCAGCAGCAGCAGACCGCGACGGCTGTGGTGGTCGTGCTTGTGCTGCTTGAGGTGCTCGGTGAGGTCGCTGATCCGCTTGGTGAGCAGCGCGACCTGCGCCTCCGGTGAACCGGTGTCGGACTCGTGCAGGCCGTACTCGGTGAGGATGGTCTTCTTCTCCGCAGCGGTGAGCGCCATGGATGACTCCTTGTTTCAGTGTCGCGTGGTAAGACTCGGTGCCGCCGCCGCGAACCACAGCAGGCACAAGCGTCCAGGTTACCAGCGGCCCGGCTCACCCCATAATCGCCGGAGACCACCCACTCGGACCGAGGTTCAGGCCTCGCCGAGGATCAGCCGGGCCTTCTCGACATCGCCGTCCATCGCCGCGATCAGCTCGCCCACGGAACCGAACCGCACCATTCCGCGGATCCGATCCACGAAGTCCACGGCGACGTGCTGGCCGTACAGGTCGGCGGACGCGTCGAGGACGAACGCTTCGACGGTGCGCGTCCGCCCCGAGAACGTCGGGTTGCTGCCCACCGACACGGCTGCAGGGTAGCTCTCCCCCGGCGTCACCTGCCCGACCACCGGACCCGCACCGAGGACGGTGAACCGCGCGGCGTACACGCCGTCGGCGGGAATCGCCGCATACATCGGCGGCGCGACGTTCGCCGTCGGGAAACCCAGCTCGCGCCCGCGGCCGTCGCCGCGCACCACGACGCCCTCCACACGGTGAGGGCGCCCCAGCGCCTCGGTCGCCGCCCGCACGTCCCCGGCGTCGACGCACGAGCGGATGTACGTCGACGAGTAGGTCACGGTGTGCTCGGTGAGCAGCGGCACCGAATCGGTCGCGAAGCCGAAGCGCCGTCCCAGCGTGCGCAGCATCGCGACGTCGCCCAGCGCCTTGTACCCGAAAGTGAAGTTCTCGCCCACCACGACGGATGCCACGTGCAGGCGCTCGAGCAGTGCGGAGTGCACGAAGTCCTCGGCCGGCTGCGAGGCCAGGGTAGGGGTGAACGGCATCACGCAGAAGACGTCCACGCCGAGTTCCTCGGCGAGTTCGGCCCGCCGGGTCAGGGTGGTGAGCTGCGGCGGATGGGAGCCGGGCCGCACGACCTCGGCCGGGTGCGGGTCGAACGTCATCAACACCGCTGGGAGGCCGCGGGCGTGCGCCTCGTCCGTCGCCCGCTTGATCAATTGCGCGTGCCCGCGGTGCACCCCGTCGAACACGCCGATCGTCACCACGCAACGTCCCCAGTCCGCGGGAACATCATCAAGCCCTCGCCAGCGAAGCACACGCTGAGCCTATAGGACACCGCCTAAGCTGATCTGGTGACCAAAGCACCGCCGCTCGTGACAGAGCTGTCTGCCGTGACACAGGACTACCTGAAGCGGATCTGGACCGCTCAGGAGTGGTCACCCGCGAAGGTCAGCACCAAATCGCTCGCCGAATCGCTCGGCGTCTCTGCGTCGACGGCGTCCGAGGCCATCCGCAAACTCGCTGACCAGGGCTTGGTCAACCACGCCAAGTACGGCGCTGTCACACTGACCGAGGCCGGCCGTTCCGCGGCGGTGACGATGGTCCGCCGCCACCGACTCCTAGAGACCTTCCTGGTGTCCGAACTGGGATACGGCTGGGACGAAGTGCACGACGAGGCCGAGGTGCTCGAACACGCGGTATCGGACCGTTTCCTGACGCGGCTCGACGAGCGACTGGGCTTCCCGGAGCGCGACCCGCACGGCGACCCGATCCCCAAGCCGGACGGTACGATCGCCGCTCCCGACGCCCGCCAGCTCACCGAACTCGAGGCCGGTGAGAGCGGAACGGTGGCACGGATCTCCGACGCGGACCCGGAGATGCTGCGCTATTTCGAGGAGGTGGGGATCGCCCCCGACGCGGTGGTCCAGGTGGTGGAACTGCGGAGGTTCTTGGGCACCGTCGCGGTGCGGGTCGGCAGCGACTCGGAGCGCGCGGTCCTCGACCTCGGCGACGTAGCCGCCGAATCGATCTGGGTCCGGATCTGACGCTCACACCACCGGTTCGTACACGGGCGTCGGTCGGCCGCGCCCCCGCAGGGTGACGGTGTCGGCGAGGTGCCACCGCGCACGCACGTCGGCGGCCGCCGCCTCGACCGCTCGCCCGGCCGCCAACGGCAGCCGTGGATCCCGCTTGGCCAGCTCGGTCAGGCGCGCGGCCTCGTTGACCGGATCGCCGATCACGGTGTACTCGTACCGGTCCTCCGCCCCGACGTTGCCGGCGACGACCTCGCCGTACGAGACGCCCACTCCGGCCTGCAGACCGATGTCGCCACCACTGAGCAGGTGCGCGATCTCCGCGGCGGCCGTCAGCGCCGCACCCGCGGGATCGGCGAGCGCGGTGGGCGCACCGAAGATGGCGAGTGCGGCGTCGCCCTCGAACTTGTTGATGAGGCCGCCGTTCCGATTGACCGCGCCCACGACCACGGCGAAGAACCGGTTGAGCAACGCGACCACGTCCGCCGGCGCCAGCCGCATGGCGATCGATGTCGATCCCACGACGTCCACGAACAGCACCGCTGCGACCCGCACCTCCCCGCCCAGCTGGACACCGCTCTCCAGCGCGGCGGCGACCACGTCCGGGCCCACGTGCCTACCGAACAGGTCCCGCAGCCGTTCCCGCTCGGCCAAGCCGCCCACCATCGCGTTGAACCCGGTCTGCAACTCACCCAGCTCCGTGCCGTCGAACACGGCCAGCGGCTCGGTCCGGCCGGTGTTCCGAACGCGGGCCATTCCGTCGATCACCGACCGCAGGGGCGCCCTCACCCGATCCATCCCGAGGTAGGTGAGCAACAACCCCGTGAACAACGCCGTCGCCCCGAGGACGCCGACCGAGATCGCCAGATCCCACTTACTGGTATCGGAACTGGCGGCGCCGAACAGCGTGACCAGCACGATTCCCGCCAACGGGACTCCCGATCCCAATAGCCACGTCACCATCGACCGCATCTTGAGCCCGCGGCGGCGGATCGTCGGGAACGCTGCGAGCGCCAACGCGGCATAGGGCCGCAGCGCGAATTCGGTGAGTAGGTAGGAGGCCGCGCACACGACCGCCCCGCTGAACAGCGAGAGGAACGCCCCCTTGGGGATGAGCATCGGCTCCTCGAGACCGAACGCCAGCGCGAACACCACTGCACCGACCACCCACAGGCCCGCCTGCATCGCCGTCAGCACCCACGGCGCACGGAACACCGACCGCGCCTCGGCCTCGGTGATCGGGTGCGCGTCGTCCGACGCCCACCGCAGCATGCGGACGACGATGCTGGTTCCGAGGACCGCCCCGAGGACGAACGCGAGACACACGTAGACCGGGAAGTACACGAAGTCGACCAGCAGCAGCCGGTGCCGGAAAACGCTCGGGTTGGGGATTCCGACGGTACCGAGCACGCACACGACGCCCACCCCAGCGAGATTCGCGAGGACCACACTCGCGGTGAGCAGCAGCTGCACGCGGATCCGCCGTCGGCGTGGGGTGTCGGTACGCGAGCCGAGCAGGTTCGAACCGAACTCTGCCACGCCGCGCACTCTCACCCGGCGGCACCGATCCGGGAGCACGAGTGCAGACCCGCCCCCGAGGAGATCCCCGTGACCACCGCCACATCCGTCATCGGCACAGCGTATCCACACCGGGCTGTCGGTAGTCCCTCATCCATCACCGCGGCCGCGCCACCGCAGGGGCGCCTCCCCGTACTCCTCCATGACGTGAGCGGCCATCCCGACGATCCGGGCATACTGGAACACGGCCTCGGTGGCGTGCACAGGCAGTCCCAGCTCGACCCCGACGACGACGCCGGCCAGGTCGATGTTGACCGGTTGGTGGACCCGATCCGCCAGCACCGCAAGCGCGCTCAGCGCGCGGGCATCCGGGCGGTCGGTGCGCACCCGGTCCAGCACCACGCTCGCGCGCGGATCGGCGGCCACATAGATCACATGCCCGAATCCGTGCAGTCGACCCGCTCCGGCGACGGCCTCTGCCACAGCGGCGTCGATCCCGGCATCGATCCCGGCGTCCGGGTCGGTACCCGAGGCCACGTCGGCGACCGCGGTCAGTAGGCGGACGGAGCGCGCCGGCGCGCCGCCGTGCAACGGCCCCGCCATCGCACCCAGCCCGGCAAGGATCGCGTCGTAGACCCCCGCCCGCGCGCTCGCAGCGACGCGGGCCGCGGTGGTGGAGGCTGCGAGCCCGTTGTCGATCAGGCAGGTGGCCAAGGTGTCGACCCACGGATGCCGGAGAGGCACCTCGGGAACTACGACCGCGAGCGCATCCAGCAGGGCCAGCACGCGCGCGGGAACGTCGGTCATGTCACTGCGGCGCGGGTCGACCGCCGCGATCTCGGCCACCGCCAAAGGGATCCGGCGTTCGAGCGGCACGCCGCGGATCCGCTCGACGTCCAGAGCGGGCACGGGCGGCCGGGTACCACCCGACACCGCATCGTCGGAATCGAGTACGAGGCGCGCAGCCTGCGCGAACGACATTCTGGCACACACAGTCTCGATGTCACGGCCACGAAGGTACAGACGATCGTCCCGGATGGCGGAGACGCCGGTGGCGACCGCTCGGAAGCGCAGCAGCCGCTCCCCCGCGCGTCGTCCGTCATGCTTGGCCGCCGCCAACGAGTCGACCTGCGTGCGGTCGAACAGCGACTCCTCCTGCCCCGGTCGGCGCACCGACGTGAGCACGCCGCGACTGACGTATGCGTACAACGTTCCGCGTTTCACGCCCAGCCGCTGAGCGGCCTCCGACGTGGTGATCCACCGCTCCACGGTGTTGATTCAATCAACATTGACCGGTGTTGATCAACAGCGTCATAGTCGGGGAATGACCGAACCGATCAGCACCGAACCGATAACGGTCCCACGAGGACTGAAGAATGTCGTCGTCGCCGACACCGCACTGGGCGATGTGCGCGGCGAGCAGGGCTTCTACCACTACCGGCAGTACGACGCCACGACGCTGGCCCGCACGACCGGATTCGAGGAAGTGTGGCACCTCATGCTGTTCGGGCGGCTGCCCGACCAGACCGAGGCGACTGCTTTCGCGCGCCGCGTCGGTGCGTTGCGGGTCGCGCCGGGCCGGGTGCTGGACCTGGTCCGCGCGACGGCAGCGCCCGGGATCGACCCGCTGCACGTGTTGCGCGTCGCGATCGCGGCGCTCGGCCTACCGGACCGGCCGATGTACGACCTCGACGAGGGCGCCCGGCTCGACGCCGCGCTCCGATACGCCGCGATCGCCCCCACGGTCCTCGCTGCGGCGCATCGGCTCTCGCTAGAGCTCCCCGTGCTCGACCCCGATCCCGGCGCGGATCACGCCGCCGATTACCTGAGGATGGCGACCGGCGCGGCGCACCCACGTGACGTCGAGGCGGTGGGCACCTACTTGGTGGCCACGATCGACCACGGATTCAACGCGTCGACCTTCGCCGGGCGCGTGGTGGCGTCCACCGGGTCGGACATGGCGTCGTGCCTGCTCGGAGCGCTCGGGGCGTTCCTGGGGCCGCTGCACGGCGGGGCCCCGAGCCGGGCGTTGGCCGCCTTGGAGGACATCGGCGATCCTGCGAACACACGCTCCTGGGTTCGGCAGCGAATCGCCGCCGGCGACAAGGTGATGGGCTTCGGCCACGCCGTGTACCGCACTCGCGACCCCCGCTCGGAACTGCTCAAGAAGATTGCGCTGCAGTACGATTCGGAACTGGTCACGCAAGCGGTAGCCGTGGAGGATGAGATCGAGCCCGCGATCAACGAACTCAAGCCGGGCCGGCGACTGTATGCGAACGTCGAATACTACGCCGGGGTGGTGATGAGCCTCGCCGGGCTTCCGCCGGAGATGTTCACGCCCACCTTCTGTGTCGCGCGCACGGTCGGCTGGACGGCCAACATCCTCGAACAGGCCCGCGACGGCAAGATCATCCGGCCGTCTGCGCGCTACGTGGGACCCCCGGTCACCACGCCGGCACACGCCTGAGTCGACTCATACCAGACGAACGGCGATGCCTCAGACCGGGGACAACGCCGATTCGGGCGTCGCGGTGCGCGCCGCGAATCCGCGGACCGTGCCGAGTGCTGCTGCCACCCAACCTGTGACGAGCCCGACCATGGCGATCCCCGCCGCTATCGCGAACAGATCGAGACCGGTCGCGGATGCGAGCGCGCTCGTGCCGGTCACGACGGTTCCCACCGGAAAGGTGAACGACCACCAGGTCGGCGCGAACGGCAGCCCGACTCGCACCTGCCGAATCGTGAGAAGGATTGCCAGCGCGGTCCACAACACAGTGAACCCCCACACCGGCACTCCATAGCAGATGGCGAGCATACCCAGTGCATGGCCGTAGGTCGGAATGATCGCAGGAGCAACCGCTCCCAGGTGGTGAGCGGCCGTCGTCGACTGGCCGAGAAACCCGAGCACGATCCACACCGTGGGTGCCGTCGTCGCCGAGAGGGTTCCGTACCGGATCATCCGCTGCCACAACTGGTTGACCACGAGTAGGCCGCTCACCAGGGTGAGCCCGAAGAACGCGTAGCAGAGCACCAGCATCGTCTCGCGGGCTTGACCGACGGGCAGATGTGGAATCAGCGCAGCGCCCGTCGTCGCCGAGACCATGGGCGGAACGACCGGCATGAGCCAGCCGCCCGTGGCCGAGTCGTCCTGGACGTCGTGCAGAGTGATCGCGCGATAGGGCACGGCGACCGCCGTCCACAGTCCGAGTACGGTGCCGACGGTCCACAGCACCGCGTCGACGCCGACGGCGGCCGGCAGGCCGATGATCCGGTACCCCACCGCGACTGCGCCCGCTCCGACGGTCATCAACGCCATCGCCGGCGCACCGTAGAAGTGCGCCATCACCGGATCGTCGTAGTGGCGTCGCAGGATGGTCCGCTCGATGCTCCAGTTGCGGAACAGCACGGCGGTGATAACGCAGAGAAGGCCCGCTCCCGCAACCCAGAAGCTCAGCGCCACACCATCTTCGGCCGGAACGTGGAACGGTAGACCCTTCAGTGCGACGGCGATGATGCCGGTACCCATGACGGCGGCGTACCAGTTGGGCCCGTACGGGATTCGCATGTCCATGTTCTCAAGAATCCGGTGCGACAGCGTTCGCCGGTAGATCCCATCTCCTTGTGAGGCCACAGGGATATCCTGTGGGGATGCTCCCCGATATCGCGTCCCTCCGCCTGCTCGCGGACGTCGCGCGACTCGGCAGTATCGGCGCGGCCGGCCGAGCGGCGGGGATATCACAGCAGTCGGCGTCGGAACGACTGCGGGCGATGGAGGCGCAGACTCGACTCGTCCTGGTCCAACGCGCTCACCGCGGCTCGGCCCTGACCGACGCAGGGAAGCTGTTGGTCGAGTGGAGCAGCGACCTGCTCGCCCGCGCGGACGAGATCGAGGTGGCATTCGACACCCTGCGCCTCGGCCGATCGGAGGAGTTGCACATCCATGCCTCACAGACCGCAGCGGAGTACCTGCTCCCCCGCTGGCTGGTAGAGCTGCGCCGTATGCGCGAGGTCGCGGTCAGCCTTCGTGCCGCCAACTCCGAAGAGGTGGTCCAGGCGGTCCGAAGCGGCGACGCCGATCTGGGGTTCGTCGAAGGCCCGGTAGACGTCAGCGGGCTGGCGACGACTGTGGTCGGCACCGACGAGCTGGTTCTGGTCGCATCGCCCGACGATGTCTGGGGACGGCGACGGTCTCCCGTCACTCCGGCGCGGTTGGCGGCCCGGCCGCTGACGGCTCGTGAGCCGGGGTCCGGTACTCGCGCCGTGGTCTTCCGGGCTCTGGAGGCGGTCGGCGAGACCGCTGCGGTCCCCGACGTCGAACTGGACACGAACAAGCGATCCTCGCGACGGTACGTGCGGGTGGAGCCCCGGCATTCGTGTCCAAGCGTGCTGCCGCGGCCGACCTGCGATACGGATCGCTCGTCGTGGTGGAGGTCGCGAGCCTGGAATTGGTCCGTGAGTTCCGAGCAGTCTGGGTCGGCGGTCCCCGCCCACCGGCGGGACCGCTGCGCGATCTCCTCGGTATCGCCCGCGCCGGTGCGAAGCGTTGACCGCGACGCCGCGGCTGGAACGGCGACGGGGTGTCACCTGTCGATGGCCCCCGGCGCCGAGCTCAGCGCACACGGACGTAGCGAAGATAGACGACGCGGGAGCGGAAGATCCGGGAGTCGACCAGCCGCAGATCGAGCGATTCGGCCAGCGGCGTGAAGTAGCGGGTGCCGCCGCCGAGGACGACCGGGTTGACGAACAAGCGATACTCGTCGATCAGGTCCTCCGCCATGGCGGCCGCGGCGAGACCCGCCCCGCCGATCGCGACCACGCCGTCACCCGGCTGGTCACGGAATCGGTCGACGTCGGTGGCGACGTCGTCGGAAGCCAGCTGCGCGTTGCCCACCACCGAATTCAGCGTTCTCGAGAAGACCACCTTGGGGATCGGCCGCCAGATCCGGGCGAACTCCAACTCGGCCGCACCGGACATGGTCTGCTCTGCGCTCTCCCAGACCAGCATCTCCTGGTAAAGACGCCGGCCGCACAGCTGCGCGGCGACCGACCGGGTCTGTTCGATGTGGAACCGGAACTGCTCCTCGTCGGGCACGGTCCAGCCGATGTCACCGTCGCGCCCCGCGATGAAACCGTCCAGCGACACGCTCATCGAGTAGATCACAGGCAGCATAAGATCCTCCTCGGCGACTGATCGCCCTCGATCATCCGGACGGATCCCGGCCCGACGGAGCTCATTCAGCGATCCGGACACATGCGGGCGAGGTCGGACATGAGTCGGGCGAGTTCGCTGCGGCTGGTCAAGCCGAGTCGGCTGGAGCAGCGATAGATGTGGCCTTCGACGGTGCGCACCGAGAGCTTCAGTTGGTCTGCGATCTGTCTGTTGGTCATCCCGGCGGCCACGAGGGCGGCGATCTCGCGTTCGCGTTCGCTGAGCGACACCGGCGTCGCCGCCGCTCGGGTGGCCGGTGTGACGGCGCCGCATTCGGAGGCGAGCCGTGCGGCGTACGCGGCGGCGGTCAGCGCCGCTCCGCGTCGTCCCGTCCGGCGGTAGGCGAGGGTCGCGTGCGCGGCGGCATCGGCGGCGGCCACCCGGTCGCCCATCGCCTCCAGGTCGTGTGCCACTTCCGCCAGCGCATCGCCCCCGCTGTGGTCGCCGAGTGCGGCGGCCCACCGTGCCGCGAGCGGTGCTCGAGGGCAGTCGGTGAGCCGGGCGAGCTCTACGAGCCGGGCGGCACCGTGGTGATCGCCGAAATGGATCGCGGCCTGCAGGGCGAGCACCTCGCGGGCGTATTGCCCGTGGGTGCGGGCGAACTCCGCAGCATCGGCGGCCAGACTCTGCGCCGCAGAGGTCAGACCGCGCCCCGCAGCCACCCATGCCCCGGCCACCAGATAGTCGGAGTGGCGAAGTGTGTGGGCCGGATGTCGATCCCGCTCGACCTCGGTGAGGGCGTCGCCCGCCGCGTCGACGTCGCCGGTGCGGGCAAGCGCCTCGACGTAGCCGATCCCGAAGTGGTACATGAGGCCGTCGGTCCTGTCGGAGACCCCTTTGAACGCCGCACCGAGGAGACCGACCGCGGTGGGCAGGTCGCCGCACCTCAGGGCCGCGGCGCCGCGAATCCCGGCCACTATGGCCGGGACCCGGCCCGGTACATCGGCGCACTGCCGGTGGGCACGGTCCGCGACCTCCGCAGCCTCGGTGTTACATCCGGCGACGACCAGCGCCTCGGTGTGGTAATCGGCCAGGATCACGACCTGGTAGAAGACGGCTTGCGGTGACAGCGCGGGCAACCGCGCGGCGCGATCGGCCACCGCGGCCGCTTCGCGCGGCCGGCCCAGATCACCCAACGCAATGGTGTGCGCCAAGGCCGCTACGACCCCCAGTAGCGGTGTCAGTTGGCCTGTGTCGATCGACTCGCAGATCTGCACGGCCGCCGCAGGGTGCGCCTCCACCGCGAGCTGACCTGCCCGGAACGCCGACAACCGCTGTTTCGCAGCTCCGGTCGTTGCCGCCGATGCGTCGTCGATCACCTCTCTGGCCCGTTCGGGCTGCCGGAGCGACCACAGCAGGTTGATGGCACGTTGAACCACCGCAGTGGTCCAGGCCGGCTCGGGCAGGTCACGAGCGGTCAGCGCCGACAGGACCTGCTCGGCATCCGCGCCCCGGCTCATCAGTGACAGCGCGCTGCCACACAGGAGCTCGGTCTCGAC
>CAJCHX010000889.1 GCA_903970215.1 Acidobacteriaceae bacterium | reverse complement strand
CGAATCCCCCGGTCCAGGCCTAGTCTCGTTCAAGGTAGGCCTGACCTGGAAGCCCTGTAAGGCTAGATAGGCCTGGTTAACGTCGCCTTGCCGACTTTTCGCTCTGACCCTTAACAATCGCCAATTTAGCGGCTCGTTAAGCATAACCACGGCATCCAAGGACGATCCGAGGATTCGTCGATGAGCCCCCGCTCCGCTGCCAAATCATCCGTTTCCGCCTTGCCGCTAGGAGGCGAAACCACCGCGGCCGCCGCGCGGCCGAAGGTCGAGATGGACATGGCCGGACAGTCCGGCTCACCCGCCGCGGCCTCGCGCTGGCAGCCTTGGGCGACGAGGTATTCGGCCGGTGGCAGCGCGGGCTGGAATCGCTCGCCGCCTGCGACCAGCAGCCATTCCGGGTGCTCCGCATCGGTGCGCTGACCTCCGCCTACCGCAGCTGGCTCGGGCCGGCTGTCTCCCGTATCCGCGCGACCACCGGGGTCGACCTCGAGCTGATCGAGATCGACCCACGGAAGGTTTGCGCGTTCCTCGTCGACGGCCTCATCGATATGGCTGTGTCCGTCCATATCCCCGGTGAGCTGCCGACCACGATCCAGCGGTTTCCGCTCTACAGCGACACCTTCGCACTCGTCGGCGCTATGGTCCCACCACCGGCCGGCGGTCTCGCGTCTGTCAGGGATGCCTGCTGGGTGCTGCCCGAGAACGGGACCTATTGCCACGAAATCATCGCCGCTCACTGTGCCGCAGCGGGATTCGCGCCCCATCCGATCGCACGAAGCAACGATTGGGCCGTCGTCCAGAGTATGGCCGTCAGCCTCGATGCTGTTGCTCTCGTCCCTCGGGGATGCGTTATCGAGGTCCCCGGCCTGTGTGTCTATCCCACACCGGCCGGGGACGTGCCGGACTGGCCGATCGAACTGGTCATCCGCGCCGACCTCGCCCACAAGCCCGTGTTCCGGAGCATCTACCAAGTGCTTTCCCAACTCACCCCCACAATGGAGATCCTGTGACCGCTGGCGAGTCACGGATATACATCCACCCGTGGGGGCGTACAGCATCGAGATCGAGACAGGCTTCGACGCCAATGACGATGCAGTCGCCTGCTTCTGGCGGGCGAAGCCGAAGCGATGACCGCGGTACTGGCAGCTACAACCGGGGTGGTGGACTAGCACTGCAGTCCTCCATTAGTCTGGTGAATGGGATGTCTCGCTGGGCGAGGCCACGGTGGAGACCGCGAGCGAGCAGTCGCCTATCAGCGACACGTGAAACGGAACGACAAGCGCGTCGGGAGGCCCGTCGGAGACCCTCTAAGTCGACCAGTAGGCGCGGAGGCTGACCGTGCTAGTGCACGGGCGTCGCGGATACGCCATAGCTCATTCCGACATGCTGGCCCGTGTGCTCGGACTCCGGCACACTCTTGTCGGCCCGGCGACGGACGCGATCCCCGCAGGCTATCCGGTTCCTTACGGCTCCCTCGACGCCGATTCCTTGACTGATGAAGTCGAGGCAGGGTCGGAATGGCATCAGCTGTGGGACCACTTGATGACGGACGCATGGTGGCACTTTCCGCGCGCGAACGCAGCGGACATGCAGGCCGGATACCAGAGATTGCTGGACACTCTCGCGCTGTACCCACACTTGAGCGAGCTCTTCACCACGAACCTGTCTGGTATCAATCCGTGGTGGTGGACCGGGAAGCGCCTAGTGACCGCGCGAATACGGGAGACTCACCGCGAGCTGAGGGCGGCTCTCGAAATGACCGGTACGATGCGGCCCGGACGCCCGCCCGAGCAGCTACCGACGCTGTACGTGATCGAGGCCGCGCACGACTATTTCCGCGTCACAAGAGACGAGCGAGTCGCGATCAGCGCGGTGACCAATCTCGGCGACGTGTCTGCTCTTGCCCAGGCCATGTCTCAGATTCTGTGACAGATCAGTCGGACCATCATGGTCTTGACGTCACCACCTGACGTCGAGATTCACGGCGATCACCCGTCGACACGACCGCGAATCGCTCGGAGGTCGCCGTATGGTCGTCGCCGTCGCTCCTCCTGTGCCCGCGCCTGTGATCCTTGGTTTCTACCGTTCGGGTCCGCTGCGTTCGGTGGGCTGCTCCGGTCCGCGGTACAGCTCGGGTGGGGTGGCGGGGCGGGGGAGCTCGACCGGCGGCGGCGGGGGTGCTTGGGTCGCGGCTAGCAGGTCGTCGATCCGCGTGCGGTTGTCTGTCGGCGGGGGGAGTTCGGGGCGGTCGAGGCCGAG
>CAJCHX010000888.1 GCA_903970215.1 Acidobacteriaceae bacterium | reverse complement strand
GCCGAGATGGTCGACCGGCGCACCGGGTCGGCGTCGATGATGCCGTTGGGTGGGGCCGGTGGCGCGCGGCCCTCGCAGGACACCGATCACAGCGCGCCGGATTACCTGGTGACGACCGACAACGGAGCGGCCCTCGTCGGTCGTCTTCCGCTCGTCGGGCCACAGGTGGTCGGCGATGCCGATGCCGCTGACGAGCCGGGACCGGGGCCGGACGTCGAACTGAGGCTGTAGATCGATCGGGGTGACGTGCTCGCGCCGGCGGATGAGGAACCGCGAAGGGGCCTGACGCGTCTAATGGATGAGAACTACTTCGGGGGGAGTGGAACAGTGGCGACTTCGACACTGCACATGGATCTGGTTGAGCTGAAGAATGTCTCGCGTGAGCTGACGAGAATCGCGGACGACTTGGAGCGTGCTCGGCGGTTGGCCGAGCGTGAGCTGCCGACCGTGGCGTCCGGGCGTGACGAAGTGTCCACTACGGTGGCGCACACTATTGAATCCGTCACGCGCGCACACTGTTCCGCCGCTGGTCGCGTCGTCGCGGATCTGCGCCTGTCGGCCAGGGCGCTCGCTGACCATGGCGAACTGGTGCAGGCGCGAGACGCAGACCTGGCCGGTCGGCTCAGTACCGGGTCATGACGTTGGAATACACCGGTCGTCGGCGCGCGCCCCATACGACCGCACCGCGGGTTCCGGTGGGCGGGTGGACCGGCGTCGACTGGTCCGCGCGGACCACCGATCGGCTGTCGAGAGACCTGCTAGGTGGCGCCGGCAGTGCGCCCCTTCGGGACGCGGCGCGTGTATACGGCCATCTCGCCAAGACGTACGGGACCGCCGCGGCAACGCTCGATCGTTGCCTTCGCCGACTGGACGACGCGGTGCGGCTACACCGCGAAAGATCCAGCGGCGGAGCGGGTTCTACGCTACCGCTGCACGAGTACGCGCGATGGCTCGCGAACCATAGCGCACACCTCACCGAATTCGCGTCAGCGCTGACACACGGGGCGGAGGCCTTCGACGCGGCGGTCCGCGCGATGCCGGGTGCGGACGAACTGGCCGGGAGACGTGCAGATCGTGCCTCAGCCGAGCGCTCCGTGCTCGCCGATGGCGGCATTCTGACCGGCAGGCTTGCGCGGTTCGAGCAGGACGAACGGGACGCGCACGCACGCGCGGCGGCCGCGATGGAAGGATACGAGCGGGAAGCGCAGTCCCTGCGGCGTCCATGGACTCCGGCATCGCCGCCCCGGATCGAAGCCCCGCGTCGCCCTCGCGAGAAAGGCCGCGGCGCAGATGGTTCCGGCGGGGCGGGCGACGGATCGTCCAGTTCCGGGCGGATGGATGGTGGTGGTGTCCCGGCAGCCCCGCTGTCTGCGTACGCGGCGCAGACGGTCCGCCGTGAAGGCGCTGAGACCCGCCCGACGGTGACTTCGCCGGCCACGGCAGCGCAGTCCCCAGTGCGGGGTATGCCGGTGATGCCCGCGATGCTCGGCGCTGGTGCAGGCCAGACGCGATCGGGCCGATCTGCGGGTGCCGAAGCGTCCGCCCACGCTTCGCCCTCGCCGGATGGAGAAGCCTACGTGGTGCATGCGGCGCCGAACGTCATCGGAGAGACCACGTCGCACGGATATCTCGACAGTGCAGGAGATTCTGCGGTGGATGCGGGGGTGGGGCCGTGACCGTGGCGGTGACCTACACGGTCGGTCGACTACAGGCTGCCATCGACGGCGAACTGCCGCCCGCGCTGTGGCTCGATCCGGTATACGGACCACCGAACGAACTCGGCGCGAGCGCCGAATGGAACTGCGGTGCAGTGGATCCTGAAGGTCAGTCGTCCCTCGCCATCCTGGCGGCACCGGAGGTACGCATCGAGGCTCGGGCGGCCGATCCGTTCGGCACTCGTCTCGTGCTGGCACGGCGGGGTGAGGTGACCGTCCGCGCCGTGCGCAGTGCCCAGACGGTGACGGTCGACCGACCGCACTGTGACGGTTCCGGCGCTCGCCTCGCCGTACTCGTCAGCCAGGCGCTGCCGGTGGTCTGGTGCGCAAACCACTGCCCGCCCGTCTCGTTTCCGACGGACGACGGTGTCGAGTTGCTGACGTGGTGCCGGACTCGTGCAGGCGATGACGCGTCGCGTCCGGACTCGTCCCAGCTCGCGGCAGGGCTACGGGGCCTCGGTGTAGCGAGCGTCGCCGCGGCGAAGCTGTCCGGCGTGCTGGCCCACGCGGAGACCGCAACGGAAGTGACGCTCGCAGCGTCCGGCCGGATTCTGCGGTCGGTGGTGGCGGTGATCGATTCTCCGCGTGGACGTGTGGTGGCTACAACCGCCCCCGCGTCCGACGGTCGTTTGTGGACGACGGTGTCCGAGGGCAGTGTTCACCGGATCGGGCAGGCCCTGCGGCGGGCCTGTGAAGAGCTTCCCGGCGGCGCATGGCTGCCGTGAGGGGGACCGGCGCCGATAACGGCGACCGGAATGCAGGAGACGTCGGCTGAGCCGGCGGGGAGGAGAAACGATGGGGACGAGCGCCGAACTCGCGGGGATGGGCGGCAGTGCCGCTGCCCTCAGTGAGCTGGGGAGTGCGATGAATGGCACGCTCGCGCAGCTGCGCAATGACGTGGAGATGACTCGATCTGCGTGGGTAGGCATGGCGCAGGTCGCATTTCAGCGCGTGATGGCGGAATGGGACGAGAACTCCGTGCGGCTCAACGCCACGCTGAACGATATCGGCGAGATGCTCGGGCAGAACACTCGTGGCTACCAGCACAGGGAGGACGACAACCGGGCGACACTCGCTGCCGTCAGCGGCGCAGGCGGCCTCAACATCCCGATGGTCGGCTGACCCGCACCACGATCCACAAGGAGACAACGATGAGCGACCTGATCAAGTACGACTACGACACGATCCTGGCAGGGCTGGGCGACATCAATTCGCGGTACGGAGTGCTGCTGTCGCAAGGTGACGACATCCGGTCCGAGCAGTCGAAGATCGCGGGGTTCTGGGAGGACGAGAAGTCCGCTGCCGCTTACCAGGCAGTGCAGGCCCAATGGAATCAGGCCTTCGGCAATATCACGGAGTTGCTGGCCCGTGTTCGGACGGCAGCTGAATCCGCTGTGAACGGCATGCGCGAGACCAACGATCGGGCCGCATCCGGCTGGGGCGCGTAACCCGGGGATCGAGGTGGGCGGCGCGGTTCGCGCCGCCCACCTTCGGTGTCTCCACCCGCCCCCCTGGTGATGTTTCCAATCGTCGTCCGTACGAAAGCCATATCGAGTCAGAGGGACGGTGTCGTGACCTGTTGGACGATCGCTGCTGACCGTCCAGTACGCACAGTCAGCAGGCCCGAAGGCTGCTCGAACAGAGTCACGTCCGCGGCCGGGTCCGCCGCGCTCGGCGAGATCCGCCACACCGTCGGTGCGCATGGCCCCGACGCGGGTCCGTCCAATACCACGACGCTGTAGTCGGAGGGCCCCAAGGCGGAGAACGCCGAGGTCGGCGGGTACCGCCATCCCGCGATCCACAGCAGATCTGGGGCGCCGGTCAGTTCGACGAGCGGAGCCCACAGAGCCGGGCGTCCAGTAACCAGCAGCAGCGACGCCCCGGTTGCTATCGCACGTTCGACCAGGTCATGCGCGGTGTGATCGCCGACTGCCGCAGCCACCGATCGCACACCTGGACCGTGTAAGCGCACTGTCACCGGCCGACCCGCGTCATCGGCGCCGATTATCTGACCGCACCCCGCGGTGTGTAACCGGACTCGCGAGAGCGCGGACCGGTGCCCAGCGACCCACCCGGGTCGCAGACCTACGCGTGCATCGCGACTGATCCCAGGCGCGCGCGTAGGCGAATCCCTTTGCGGCGACCCGGAACGATTGAACGAGGGCGTGACCGCCGCGCACGCGGCAACATGACCCCGCTCCGAGACGGTGGGGCAGGCCGGCCGCAATGTCAACAGCAGGGTTGCAGGGCCGTCGTGGCACGCGAGCACCGGCGCCAGGACGCCGTCCGCGAGCGCTGCCGCGGCGAGATCTGCGGTACCCGAACAGAACGATCTGTCAGCTTCGGCAGCCAGAGACTCGGCGGACACCGGAAGCGCGTGGATCCCGGTTCCGGCGAGGATGTCGGATACCCGCCGCGCAGCCAGCGCGCCCACCCGTGCAGCAGCCCACCGCCCGCCGCCGTGACGAGCGATCGCTCCCGCGCAACGTTCTGTCGCGATTTCCACCAGAACCACGATTTCTTGAGCGGCCCAGTCGGATACCGGCCCCAATAGGGCACGGTACCGCGCTCCGACCGGCCAGTCCGGCGGCAGCGCCACCCGCGTGCCACGGACCACCACATGGATTCGGTCGGCAGGCGTATCGGGGGAGTTCAGGGCGCCGGCGAGCTGCTCCAGCGACAGTGCGTCGTCGTCTGGGCAGCCGGGCCCGCCGCTCAGTATTCGGACCGCTGGTGCGGACGGGGTGATGCGCAGCGCGGCCACGATCCGACCGCCGCGTGCTGTGACCCCGATCGTGCCGCCTCCGGGGTAGGGGCACGTCACAGGCGGCCAGTCGATCTGCCTGTCTCGTTCGAGTGCGCGCCGGCCACGTCCGACCATCCGTTCCGCTATTCCGAAACCGCTTATTCGCCACAGCATTCCGGCAACAACAGCCGCTGCCGCAGTGCCGGACGACCAGACCGGACCGCCGGCGGCGGTGATGGCGAACGCGGCGAGTCCGGCGGTCCCCTCGGCTACCAATAGCGCCGCCTGTGACGGCCTGCGGTGCAGTGCCCACGTGGTGACCGGCGTCAGGTCTGGAAAGTGTCTGTGGAGCGATTCATGCTGTAGCACAGGTCGATTCCCCCAAATCATGTCCCTGAGGCAACAGTACCGTACGATGACACCACGGCGGCGATCTCGGGGGAGGCCCGCCGCTATTCGGGCACTGGGGGTTTCGGTATGCGGCTGCAATTGACGACGCGCGCACAGGTCAGTGGTTATCGGTTTCTGCTTCGGCGAATGGATCACGTTCTGGTCCGCCGCGACGGACGGATGATCTCAGATCCCATGGCGGCGCAGGCGCGTTCGCTGATCTGCGGGATCGTGATCGCGCTTGTTCTCGTCGGTGGAAGCGGTGTGCTGGCCCTGCTCCGACCCCAGGGCGCGATAGGTGACGCCCGGATCGTCCTCGCGCGGGAGTCGGGCGCGCTGTTTGTGCGGGTCGACGACGTATTGCATCCCGTTACGGATCTCGCATCCGCGCGGCTCGTCGCGGGCGAGGCGCAGGTGCCGGTCGTCGTGAAGGATCGTCGGATCGCGGGCTATCCGCGCGGACCACGCGTGGGAATATCCGGTGCACCGCAACAGATCCTCGGGCCGGAGCGTGCGTGGACGGGAGGTGCTCCCGAGGCCTGGTCGGTCTGCGACGAGACTCGACTCGCGCCTGCCGATCGACCCGGGGCCCGCGACGAGATCACGACGACGGTGCTGACTCATGCGCCGGACTCCGGAAGCAGATCGGGCGCGGTGCTGGTCGGGCGCGACGACAGATTCCAGCTGTTGTTCGACGGCCGACGTGCGCCGGTAGACCTGGCAGATCCATTGGTACGCAGGGTGATCGGCGTCGATGAAGCGGTCGCTCGGCCGGTCGGCGCTGCGTTGTTGAACGCGTTCGAGGAGGTGGACCCTGTTGCCGTTCCCAAGATCGCGGACCGGGGCGCGCCGTCGGCGCTGCCCGGAATCGCGGTGGGGACGGTGGTGCGGGTGTCCGATCTCGACGGAGATCGGCTGTACGTCGCGCTCGCGCACGGTGTGCAGGAGGTGGGGACGTTCGCCGCCGATCTGGTACGTGGCGGGGACCAGAGCGGCGGCGCCGTCGTACCCGTGTCCGCTGCCGCTGTGGCCGCAGTGCCGGAAGTGAGCGACCTTCCGGTTGCCGACCTTCCTGCCAGCCGACCGCGGGTGGTGTCGACCCGAGACGCGGCGGTCGTCTGCGCAGTGTTGACGGCGGACGGTATGGGCGGTGGACGGCGGATGCAGTGGCTGGGAACATCTATCCCTGCAGTAGGGCCGACGGTGGCTCCAGCAGCCGCTGACGGCGCTGGCGACGGCATCGACGCGGTATACCTGCCGAGTGGCTCGGGAGAGTACGTCGTCGCCGCGGAGCCAGGCGGCGAACGTCGTGACGCTTTGTTCTACGTCTCGGATTCCGGTGTGCGATACGGTATTCCGGATGAGGAGACCGCCCACGTATTGGGGCTCTCCCACCAACCGCGGCCAGTGGCATGGGAGGTGTTGCGCACCTTGCCCGAGGGGCCCGCGCTCGACCGTCGGGCGGCGTTGACCACTCACGACGACTGACGGGCGAGGCTCGATGGATTAGCTCTTTGGTGCAGGTGCAGGTGCAGGTGCAGGTGCAGGTGCAGGTG
>CAJCHX010000887.1 GCA_903970215.1 Acidobacteriaceae bacterium | reverse complement strand
CGGCGCAGCGACGGTGATCGACACCGCCAGTGCCCACAACACCGCAGTGTCGGCTTGCGCTCGGTCGGTCAGTGGTAGCGCCATCGGCGCCGGACTCGCCCGCGCCCAGTACACAGGCGCCAGCGACACCGCCGGATACACCACAACCGCCAACAACCACAGCATCCACGCCCTGCGGACGGCCGCCATAGCAATCGCAGCGGCGCCCACACCGATGATCACCCCGGGCAGCAGTTGCGCCGCGGTGACCTCGGCCCACGGCGTCGCAGGTCCCATCCGCACCCAGCGCCACGGCCCGCCCGCCCAGGCAGGCACGAGCGTCTGCCAGAAGGCGGCCACCAATCCATCGACGGTCTGTCGTACGCGCACGCCCAGTGGCAGAGGTGCCGGATTCACTGTCGTTGCACCTATCACGACAGCCCACACCACCGACACCCCGGCGAGTACCCCCCACAGGCTTCGCCCGCGCCGCAACCCACCCAGTACCGACTCCCCTACGCTCGGGTTGATCACCAGATACACGGCGGCCAACGCCAGCGCCGCCGGGCCGATGATCAGCGCCTTCTCAGTACATGCGAGCCCAAGCACCGTGGCTGTCGTGCCGATCGCCACATGCCGCCGTCGACCGCTTCGACACAAGGCGATCGCCTCCGCGCACGTCGTCGCCAGCGCGGACTGCATCGGCAGACTATTCAATGCCGACGAGGCCCACGCCGCCGCAGCGATCGTCAGAGGCGACACTGCATAGATCGCCGTGGCCGCCACGACCGCCGCCGGACAACGCGGCGCAATGACGTAGGCCGCCCGCACCACCGCCAACCCCACGACCACCTGCCCTGCTACCAGCACGCCCGCAGCCGCCGGCCAGTTCGCGTGCAGCAGTCGGCCGAAGACACCGGACACCGAAAGCGCGAGCGGCATCGTGTGCCCGGAGTAGTGCAACCCGTCGAGCAGTCGACCATGCTGCTGCGCCTTGACCAGCAACACGAAGTCGTCCCCGTAGAAGTACCCGGCCCACGCCAGCGCGCCCCGCACCGCCACCTGTACCGCCAACAGCGCCGCGACGACCGTCCACATCCAGCGGCGACGGAGACGCCACTGGCGCGCGAAGGCCAGCGACGCGGAAACGCCACTCATCGACGCTCGTCGCCACCGGCAACGTCGCGATCCCCGGCAGTGCACCACGCCACCGCTACCAAAGCCTGTGCGCTGCCGCCAAGATGCCCTCGACCGGCGCGTCGATGCGCCGCCACCCGCAGCCGAGCGAATGCAGGGTAGAACTCCGCGGTTGCCCCCGGAACGATCAACATCGGGTCTCGTCGCAACGGATCATGGCCGGATGACCGCGACATCCCTGACAACGAGCGGCTGGTCGCGAAGCCGCCACCCCAACCACCGCGGCTCAGGTGCCACGGCCGGCTCCAAACGCCGAGCCCTCAGGTCGATCGTAACGACGTGACCTTCCTTTCGGTCGACGTCGCCCTCGTCTGCGAGACCTTCTGCCCACAGCACTGCAGTGGCGTTCGACGAAGCGTTCGCGGCGTCGATCGTGAATCTCCCAGGGATCACTTTCTTAAGGGAGTACATCTTCTCAAGCTCTGTCCCGCCGACACGAAGTCGCATTACATTTCCCTCCCAAGTAACGAAAGCACGAGAGTCACCGTCCTGCCACCAACCATCATCGGAGGCGACCATCGATTGCCAATCGGCGGTGGCAGCTTCGAACGATGCCTCCGTCATGCCGACATCGCCGAAGCCCAGGCTCCTGGTTGCGAGCGTCGATAGGTCGACCTCGCGAACCTCGGTACCCGTGTTCGGAAGCCCAGGAGTGCTGTTGGACATGTAGAATCGGGCGGCGCCTTCCATGCAGGTCCATGGCACGCCCCGGTCGAATTGGGTTCCGGCAGCACTCCATTCCGGGCCGCGCCGAACTTTATCCTCGGCGAGCTCGACCACCTGGTATGTCTCCTCGCCGGCATTCTGCCCGTCCCCTACTTGGAGAACCGCGAACTGCCGACGATCGCACGAACCGGAGGCGGCCCGCACGCCGTCGACCGGATGATTCGAATCGACTCGGCCGTCTGGTCCGATCCGGATAGGGGTGCTCTGATATTTCGCCGACGGGGCCGTGATCCCGAGGTCCAACCACACCAAAGCGTCCTGCCCGACATCGCGAGCAGAAGCGGTGAGTGCGGCCATCCCGGTCGTGTGAATCGGAGTACTCGTCACGCCCGACGCCGAAACAGTCGTCTTCGACTCTCGGTCCGGAAAAGCCACACCGCCGCCATAGCGGGCGATAAGAAACGCATACACCGCCTTTTCCGGCAACCGGTGCACGGCGGGGCCCAGGTAGTCGAGACGATCAGGATTCCGCACCAACCCACAAGACACTTCCGAGGCCACTACCGCGACACCGAGAACCGCGGCGATGAGGCGGCGCCATCTGACCCGAACCGTGACCGGATCGACACGCCAGCTGGCCCAGGCGCGAAGAACGCCATGAACGCCGCCTTTCTCGTTGGCCCCCATCGTCGCGACGTTCGAAGCGAAGATCCCGTTGCGCCCATGCGAAATCCCCATCGTGCAGGAGTCCGAGTAGAAGAAGTCGCCTGGTTGACGAGCCTTGCCGATCGGGCCGGTCATCGGGTTTCCACACCAGCTCCGGGCGCGGAGCCCTGCGGCGACACCCCGTCGTCCGTCTGAATAGCCTCGATGGCGTGTTGCGCCTCGCGGGCGACCACGGTCTCGTAGCTCTCCCCGCGTTCCTTCGCGATCTTCCTGTACAGCGCCGCCAGCTCGGCGATGGGCATATCGAAGTTCCGCACCGAGATCGCCTTCAGTTGCGCCGCAACCCGCCCGCCGTCCGGGCCCGCCGACGGCGTCGCCGGAGCCGCACCGGCCGCCGCACCGATCCCCGCAATCACCGCGATCGACAACCCAGCCGCCACGACAAGCCGCCCCACCCGACGAGCTACATCCCTAGTGAAAACCTCATCCATGCTGTCTGCTCTCCCCGCCCGATGGTGGAGTCCACGGCCGCCTCGAGCCGCGGCCTGGCGTAGTAATTCAAGAAACCGGGGGCCATGCTGAAACTCACGTCGACGCACCGATCACCGATTTCCGCCGTAATTCGTTGCAACACAACGTGACTCTGCAAAGCACGCAGGGTCATGACCGCGCGCTTACAACGTCGGCTGACGACTCCTCATGGGCCGATAACCGCCACATCCTGGACCAAACCCGGCTCCTCGTTCAGAAGTCTGCGAAGCCAATCCGGCGCGGGGGTGACTGCCGGCTCGATGCGCCGCGACCTCGGGTCGATCGTGACGAAGTGACCGCCATTCCGGTCGAGTAAGCCGTCCCCGGTCATCCCCTCAGTCCACATCAGGTGGGTCTTGTCCGACGAAGCGTCTGCCCCGTCGATCAAGAACCTGCCGCGGATCGTGTCCTTGAGGGAGTACAACTTCTGCACGTCGGTCCCGTCATCGCGAACGCGCATCACGTCACCCTCCGACGTCACGAATGCACGAGTACTACCGTCCCGCCACCAGGCGTCGCCAGAGGCCGGGATCGATTGCCAGCATGCCGTCGCAGCATCAAACGCTTCCTCCGATGTGCCCACATTCCTGAAGCCGAGGCTCCTGGTCGCGAGCGTCGACAAGTCGATCTCCCGTACTTCGGTCCCGATGTTCGGTAGTGCATAGATGTTGTTCGAGAGGTAGAACCGCGCGATCCCACCCATACACGTCCACGGCACTTGACCCCCGTCTTGGAAATCGACACCCGACCACTCCGGACCGCGCCGAACCACGCCATTGTCGAGCTCGATCGCCTGGTACCGCCGGTCACTGAGCTCGAGGATGGCGAGATGTCGTCCGCCGCACTGCCCAGGCGAGGCCAGCCGTCCGCCTAGAACGGGCATCGCCTGCACCCGTCCGGCCGGGCCGATCTGCACGGGGGCGGTCTGATAGCCGGCCGAGCCGGTCTGAATCCCGATGTCCAGCCAGATGATGGCGTTCTGATCGTGATTTCGTGCCGACGTCGTGTCTGACACCATCCCCTTCGTCTCAACCGGAGTAGTGGTGACCCCCGACGCCGAAACCGTCGTGATCGACTCCCGATCCGGGAAGGCCACACCCGCCCCGTAACGGGCGATCTGCGCCCGGAACATCCCCTTCCGATGCACATATCCCATCGGTTGGAACCCCCGGTCCATGAACACCAACCACGAATTGTCGTCCCTTGTGTCCCGACCGAACTCGAACGCCGGCGGCCCGACCAACGCAGCGTAGACGGCGCTCTCCGGCAGGCGGTCCACAGCAGGACCGAGGTAGTCGCGCGTATCGGGGACGCGCCCCTGCGAGCAGGACGCCCCGGACGCTGCGAGGGACATACTCACGGCCAATGAAACGAAGCCCCGCACACAACGTCTCAATCGAAGATCCCATTGTGCCAATGTGAGATCCATATCGTGCAGGAGTCCGTGTAGAAGAAGCCGCCCGGCTGACGAGATTTGCCGATCGGACCGGTCATCGGGCTTCCACACGGGCTCCGGGCGTGGAGCCCTGCGGCGACACCCCGTCGTTCATCGGAATCGCCTCGATGGCGTGTCGCGCCTCGCGGGCGACCAGGTTCTCGTAGCTCTCCCCGCTCTCCTTCGCCAACTCCCGCAGCATGGCCGACAGTTCAGCGATGGGGA
>CAJCHX010000886.1 GCA_903970215.1 Acidobacteriaceae bacterium | reverse complement strand
CGGCGCAGCGCCTCGCGGATCGGGGTGCGGCTCACCGCGTAGCGGTCGCACAGATCGAGCTCGACCAGGCGCTCGCCGGGACGGAACCGGAAGGTGAGGATGTCGCGCTTGAGCTGTCCGTAGATCTCCGCGCCGGTGGTGCCCTCGGCCGCCGCGGCGCGCCCGTTGGCCGGGCTCGGGCTCACGCCGGTGGGGCCGCGCCGCCGCCGGCGGCGCGGTTGGGATCGGAGATTGCGCTGAGGCGCTCGAGCTCGCCGGGGTCCAATGCGATCTCCCGTACGGCCATGTTCTCCTCGAGGTGCGCGACCGAGGAGGTGCCCGGGATCAGCAGGACGTTTGGCCCGCGCGCCAGCAGCCACGCGAGCGCGACCTGCGCGGGGGTGAGCTCGCGTGCGGCGGCGATCTCGGTGACGACCGGATCGCCGAGCACGTTGTCGTTGGTCCATGCCGCGCCGAGCGGGAAGTAGGGGACAAACGGCACGCCGTCGGCGCTCGTCGCCTCCACGACGTCCTCGGAGCCGCGGTTGGCGACGCTGTAGAGGTTCTGCACCTGCGCGACCGCGGTGCTCTGGGCGGCCTCGCGGTACTGGGCGACCGAGACGGTGCTGACGCCGACTCCGCCGATCTTCCCATCCGCGCGCAACTGCTCCAGCGGGCCGATCAGCTCGGCCAGCGGGACGTCGGTGCCCGCGTCGGGGACGCGGAGGTTGACGACGTCGATCCGCTCCAGGCCGAGCTCGCGCAGGTTGGTGTGGACGTCCTCGGTCAGCTGCTCGGGAGCGAGCGCCGGCGGCCAGCCGCCCTGCGCGTCACGCCGGGCGCCGACCTTGGTGGCGATGACGAGATCATCGGGGTAGGGGTGCAGCGCGGCGCGAATCAGCTCGTTGGAGACGTCGGGCCCATAGAACTGGGCGGTGTCGATGTGGTTGACGCCGAGCTGCACGGCGCGACGCAGGACGCCGATCGCCGCGTCACGGTCCTTCGGCGGTCCCCACACGTGCGGACCGGGGAGCTGCATCGCTCCGAACCCGATCCGCCGCACACTCCGTCCGGCCAAAGGAAAGGTGTCCTTGATCATCCCCATGGACAGAATGTATCCAAACATGTATTCCGTTTGCTGTCAACGCTGCGATGTGGCGGTTGCGGGCTCTCGGCCGGTTGGATACCGTCCTGAATCCAGGACCTTTGGATGACCATGACCGATTTCTCGCCCGATGACATGACGCCGGCTCTGCGCTGTCTCGTGATCGGGGCCGGCCTGGGCGGGATGACCGCCGCGATCGCGCTGCGCCGCGCCGGCCACGAGGTGACCGTGCTCGAGCAGGCATCCGAGATCGGCCGCATCGGCGCCGGCATCCAGACCGCGCCCAACGCGTCGCGGCTGCTGACCGAGTGGGGGGTGGTCGACGTGCTCGGGGACCGCGCGGTCCCCGCCGAGGTCTCCAACCGCCGCCGCTGGCAGAACGGCGCGCTGCTCGGCTCCTTCCCGATGGGGGAGCTGCTGGTCGAGCACTTCGGCGCCGGGTACCTCTGCTCGCACCGCGCCGATCTCCACGAGGCGCTCGTCACCGTCGCGACCGGCGCAGCGGGGCCGGGCGCGCCGGCTCGGCTGCTGACCGGCCGTCACGTGTCGCGGGTCGACGCCGAGACCGGGACGGTGTGGACGCAGGACGAGGAGCGGCACGACGGTGACGTGGTGATCGCCGCCGACGGCATCCGCTCGGTCGTGCGCGCCCAGCTCTTCGGCGAGCGCCGGTCGCCGTTCAGCGGCCAGGTGACCCGGCGGATGGTCGTCGACGTCGACCGGGCGCTCGCGCTCGATCCCGAGGTCGCGGAGCTGATCGGCACTCCGGCGGTCAACATGTGGCTCGGTCCGGGCGCGCACGCGATCTCGCACCCGATGAGTGCGATGCGCCAGTTCTACCTCGGGGTCACGATCGAGAGCCCGAACTGGACCGATGCGTCATCGGAGACCCGCGAGCAGCTGCTGGAGCGCATCGACGGCTGGGATCCGCACCTGCGCACGCTCGTGCAGGCGGGCACGCCGCCGACCCAGTGGCCGCTCTACGACGACGCCCCGCTCGATCAGTGGATCGCCGGCCGCGTGGCGCTGATGGGCGACGCCTGCCACCCGATGCTGCCCTTCCAGGCCCAGGGCGCCGCCCAGGCGATGGAGGACGGGGCGCAGCTCGGCATCGCCCTCACCGGCATCGACCGCGACGGCGTGGGCGAGGCCCTCGCCGGCTACGCCGCCGTGCGCCAGCCGCGCACCAGCCGAGTTCAAGGTGTCTCCAAAGCCAACGGTCCGGTCTTCCATCTCCCCGATGGCCCCGAGCAGCAGGCCCGCGACGCGGGCATCGCCAGCGGCGACGGGGCGGACTTCGCCAACTACAACTGGCTCTGGTCCGTGCGTCCCAACGGCAGTCCGTTGCCGGGGGCGACCGTCGAGCTCGGGTAGCGCCCTCGCCGCATCTTCGCGCGGCTCGGGCTCCGCCTGCTCACGCCGACTTTGGACAAACGACCGCGCGAGATGGGACTGGAGATGAACGCTTCGAGTGCTTGACAGCGATTGACCGGTCTGTAGGCTGACGCGCCGAGCGAGCTGATCGCCAAGGTCCGAGGGGATCTTGGCCGAGAATCGGGGAGCGGGCGATGGGGATGCTGCCTGCGCCCGCGGGGGTAACTCGCCACGGTGATCTCGATGAGGTCTGAAGCCTCCATGCGCTGACGGGGGTCAGCTCGTGAGATCCGGCGCGACCACGCGTGCCTGCACCTGCCGGAAGGCGGCGTTGGCCTGACGGATCACTTCAGACTCGTCGATGGTGAGGATCTCACGGCCCCGCATGAGGATCTGGCCGTCGACGATGGTGGTGTCGACGCAGCTGCCGTTGGCGGCGAACACGAGATGGGAGAAGACGTGGTCACGGCTCTCGGGCATCAGGGGCGTGAACATCGTCGACTCGGTGTCGATGAGGATGACGTCGGCCTTGTGGCCGGCGAGGAGCTGGCCGGTCTGATGACCGAGCGCCCTGGCGCCGTTTCGGGTGGCCATGCGAACCACGTCGCGAGCCTGGCCGAGGCTGGCGTCGACCCGGTGGGCGCGGTGCAGCAGCGAGGCGAATTTCATCACCTCGAACATGTCGCGGCTGTTGTTGCACTCCGCCGCGCCATGTCCGAGACCGACGTTGATGTCGGCTGCCAGCATCTCGGGAACTCGAGAGCACTTGTGTCCTCTCTAGTGCTTATCTCATTGCCTCATGTATTTGGAGCAGGTTTCGATCATTGTTGACAGCTACGACGACGCCATTGAGTTCTTCGTGGAGAAGTTGGGATTTGAACTTCTTGAGGACTCGCCGGCGACCACCAACGATGGGCGCCCGAAACGATGGGTCGTGGTTCGACCGCCGGAGGCGAAGACGACGCTGCTACTCGCCCAAGCTGACGGCGATCGCCAGCGGCGGGCAGTTGGTGAGCAGTTCGCTGGGCGCGTCGGTCTCTTTTTGCGTGTCGACGACTTTGACGCCGCCTACGACCGTATGCGCGCGAGCGGCGTGGAGTTTGTGACCGAGCCTCGAGCGGAGAGCTACGGGCAGGTTGCTGTCTTTCTCGATATTGCTGGCAACCGTTGGGATCTTCTGGGGCCGCGCCCCGCCTGACCCGTCTGCAGCGGCTCCGCGAATCCTTTGAACAGCCGCCCTTCGACAGTGCCGGATCCACGAATCCGAGAACTTCCGATCCTCCGGCGGGGCGCATAGGTGGCAGCCAACTGCATCTGCATAGGCGTCCGGACCCAATTGCACGGGCCGCCGTCCGCCCGCTTCCGGCGACCGCGGCTGTGGGAGATGCAACGGTCCCGCTCGGCTTGTGGATGCGAAGACGGCATCGGCGGTCGCACGCTGCAAATGGCCGCTGCGCCGGGGGCGCCGATGTCCGGGCGTTACCAGGGAATGGTGTCGCCGTCCTGCTCGGTGAACGTTCCCGTCGGACCGTCCTCCAGCAGCGCGAGGCGAATCGCGTCTTTGCCGCCTTCCTCCACGGGGAGTACCCCTCTGTGGTTGTTGAGGTCGGTGGCGACGAACCCGGGTGAGATTGCGTTGACCCGAATTCCTTCGGACTCGAGCGAGATCGCGAGCCCGACGGTGATCGCGTTCATCGCGGTCTTCGAGGCCGAGTAGGCGCCGAACATCGCGCGGTACCGATTCCCGGGTTGGGAGGCAGCGGTGAGCGAGCCGACCGCGCTTGAGACCATGACGACCCGGGGAGATGCCGCCTCGCGAAGCAGGGGAAGCGTTGCTTGCGTGACGGCGAGCGCGCCGAACACGTTCGTGTCGAAGATCTCGCGTAGCTCGTTGAGCGAGACCTTGCTGAGCTGACCTGACTGGGCCTTCTCCTCGAAGGTGTTGCCGGGCATCTCCTCCCAGGGTCTGGCGTGGGAGATGCCCGCATTGTTGATGAGAACGTCGAGCCGGCCGAACTGCTCGCGGATCCGGTCGGCGGCGGCGGCGATCGAGGCCTGATCGGTGACGTCGAGCTGAATCGCGTGCGCGTCGCCGTCGATGCCTTGTGCCGCCGTCTCGCCGTTCGCGAGGTCGCGCGAGCCGACCAGGACGGTCAGGCCGTGCCTCGCGAGATTCTTGGCGATCGTGAGTCCGATCCCCTTGTTGGCCCCCGTGATCAGCGCAATCTGGTTGTCATTCATAGTGAGCTCCTCCGCGCGGCGGGATGGGATGGGCCAGCACTCGCGCGATGTAGATTGAGCGAGGGCGGACCATGCTCCCACTATAACCGGAACGTTGTTCCACCTATGATTCGATGCCTGATCTGCCGAAGAAGCGCGCTGACGCGCAACGCAACACCGAAGCCCTCCTCCATGCCGCGATGACGGTGTTCGCACGCGACGGAGTCGATGCGGGAGTCCGGCAGATCGCCGAGCAGGCCGGCGTCGGGGTCGGCACGGTGTACCGCCACTTCCCGCAGCGCTCCGACCTGATCATCGCCGTATTTCGTCGGGAAGTCGACGCCTGCGCGGAGGCAGCGGTCGCACTCGCCGCCGAGTACCCGCCGGGCGAGGCGCTCGCCCGCTGGATGCAACGCTTCGTCGACTTCATCTCGGCCAAGCGC
Organism: Acidobacteriaceae bacterium; assembly: GCA_903970215.1. Classification (GTDB taxonomy): domain Bacteria; phylum Actinomycetota; class Actinomycetes; order Mycobacteriales; family Mycobacteriaceae; genus Tsukamurella. The sequence continues at coordinate 779 of CAJCHX010000886.1, read as the reverse complement.
GGGCTTGCCGCGGCGCTGCACTCCGGCCACGCGGCGTACGAGCCCCTGCCCGACTACTTCAACGACCGGTTGCGACCTGCGATGCGCATGCTGCTGAGCGCCGCGGAGGCGGCCGGCGAGGTACGCCCTGGAGTAAACCCCGACGATCTGCTCACCGCGGTCGCAAGCCTGTGCGGGCCTAGGCCGGGCACCGACCCCGAGCACCCACAGCGGATGGTCGCGCTGCTCATCGACGGCCTCCGCTCGGGAACAACGCCGGCCGCCGGGGCCCCAGCCGCCTGAGTCCCGCCCTCTCCTTGTTGCCGCCGTTTCTGCCATGCGCCCCGTGGCCGTCATGGGGCGAGGCGTCGCCACCTTCTACGTATGCACCGACGAAGATCTTGCCGCCGCACCGCGAGCGCTGCGACCGGCGATCTCCGAGGGCCTGGCGCCGGTGCCGCGGGGCTGGGTCGTTGCTTCTCTCGCCCGAGCGGGAGAGTGAGCTGGGCAGAAAGATCAGCCAACCCTTCCGCTGGTTCGGGGAGCGGCAGCAGGAACCAACCGCCGCGGTTCGATTGTCCGCTCTGATAACCGCAGTCGTAGGCTGTGGCGATGAGTTCCGGGTATCGAGAGAGTGCGCCTCCAGCGCATGCCGAGCAGGTGCTGGCCTGCGTCTGGGAGCGAGAGCCGGATGAGGACTTCGCGCAGCGGATCGTCCCGGACGGCTGCGTCGATTTGATCTGGCTCGAGGGGCGGCAACTGGTGTTCGCGGGAGCCGACACCGGGCCGCGGATGGTTTG
>CAJCHX010000885.1 GCA_903970215.1 Acidobacteriaceae bacterium | reverse complement strand
CGGCGCAGCGCTGATGCTGTTCCCCGAGTCGGAGAATGTGAAGGAGCCGGCCACGGCCACGGGCGAGGTCATTGAGCTTCCTGAGCCGGAAGCGCCGGCCGCGCTAGCGGACTGAGCTGCCGATGCACGCTCCACACAGACACGAGAAGCGCGTCGGCCCGATGACTGCGCCGGAGTCAGGACTCACCTCGGAGATCCTCACCCGGGCCGCCGCCGAGGGGAACATGGTGGGCGATCTCGCGGCGTCGCTGGTCGCGATCCCGAGCGAAAACCCGCCAGGCGACGTGACCGAGGTGATGACGTTCGCCGAACAGCACCTGCGCGAGGGGGGGCTCACCGTCGAGAGGCTGCAGCCTGCGCCGGGTCGAGTCAACCTCGTCGCAACCGTCGACAGCGGACGCGCTGGCCCACACGTCATTCTCAACGCCCATCTCGACACGTTCCCAATCGGAGACCTCAAGTCCTGGACACGGTCGCCACACGCGCGCACCATTGAGGATGACGCGATCTACGGCAGAGGCGCGACCGACATGAAAGGCGGCGCCGCCGTTTTCATGAAGGTGCTGATCGTGCTCAATGCTGCGCGTGACCGACTGTCTGGACGCGTGACGCTCACGCTCGTGTGTGATGAGGAGACGTTTGGACCGCACGGGGCGCGGAGCCTTCTCGACGAGCGCCCCGATCTTGTCGGCGACGTCCTGCTCAGCACCGAACCCTCCGCGGCGGGGGTGATCCGCTACGCGGAAAAGGGGATGGCGTGGGGCGAATGTACATTCCGAAGCCGAGGCGCTCACGCCGCTTACCCGTCGACCCATCCGAGTGCAATCGAAGCAGCATGCGCTTTCATCACCGCTCTCCAGGGCCTGCCCGATCGCTGGCCGCCCAGCGACGTCGTGTTCGCAGGCGATCCACGGGCACGCCAACGGCAAGACGAAGCGGTTGGGCCCGGCAGCGCAGACGCACTGACCCGAGTGGTGGTCAACGCAGGCGTCATCAACGGTGGCACCAGCGTCAACATGCGGGCCGATCTCTGCGTTGTGAAGATCGACGTGCGAGTTCCCCTTGGTATCACGACGCGCGAAGTGATTGAAGCGGTCACGGACCTCGCGAGCGAGCACGGCGGCGAATACGACGTACGTAGCCAATCGGAGCCGAACGCCAGCGACCGCGACCATCCGATCTTCACGCTGCTCGGTGACCATGCCGAGGCCATCAACGGCACCCGGCCGCTGCTCGGATGCGGGCTCGGCTGCACCGACGCCCGGCTCTGGCGGGCCCAGGGAATCCCGAGTGCAGTGTACGGGCCATCACCCGCGACGATGGCCGCCCCAGACGAACACGTCAGCGAGACAGCTCTACGCAATTTGATCAAGATCCACGCGCTCACCGTGGCTGCCTTGCTGGTCTCACGATGAATCAGCGTCTCGCCCTCCCCGATGGGGTCCAAGCAGCGTTGCTGATCAGCTTTGACGTCGACGCCGAGACGATGTGGACCTCAAAGGATCCACGCAACGCCGATCGCCCCGCAGTCCTATCGCACGGGCGCTACGACATCGAGGTCGGACTCCCCCTGATCCTTGACATGCTCGATCGCCACGAGCTGTGCGCGACCTTCTTTGTGCCCGGCTGGGTCGCTGACAATCACCCCGCGGCCATCGAGGAACTCCACGCACGCGGACACGAGATCGCACACCACGGCTACCTGCACGATGGAATGCACGGCGTCGACCGTGCCCACGAGCTCGAGGTGATCAGGCAGGGAATCGTGGCCCTTGAAAAGATCACCGGAACCAGACCGCTCGGCTACCGGGCGCCGATGTATGAGATCAACGTGCACACATGGGATCTGCTGCGCGAGGAGGGGTTCCTGTACTCGAGCAACATGATGGATTCGATCTGGCCCTACCGGCACGGTGGCGGCCCGCAACCCCTGGTTGAGCTGCCGGTGCAGTGGATGCTCGATGATGGCCCCTACTACCTGGTCAGCAACCATCCGCCAAACCACCGCCAGGTCTATGCCCCCAACACGGTCGTGGAAATCTGGACCGACGAGTTTCGCGGGCTGCACCTGCTTGGTGGGGTCATGACCCTGACCCTGCATCCGCAGATCACCGGACGCCCATCACGGCTCGCCGCACTCGAGCGGGTCATCGACGATGCGCGGAGCTATACCGATGTCTGGCTGCCGACCCACGGCGAGCTCGCCAAGGCGTGCCTCGACGGCGCGGATGACTGAGCGGACTGGCCTTCGTTTGGGTCAGCGTCCTCGCTCTCGGGGCACCATGGCCGCAACTGGGAGCTGGGGTCACGTGCCGGCAGCCGCCGTGCCTGAGCTCCAGAAGCTCGCCGACGACATACGGGTCATCCTGGCCTCCCGAACCGGAGGCGGCGAGGCGTTCAGATGCGCATACGCTTTCGCAGGCTCGAGCGCACCCTCTGCTCGCAGGCAGGATGGACATACACTGGGGCCCGTGGCGCCTCTCAATGGACAAAGCTCAGCAGAGCTCGCGTCCAACGGCGACCTGGAGTTGCTCGGAGCCCGTCTCCGCGACCTTCGCCTCCGCCGCGCAATGACGCTCAAGGATGTGGCGAGCCAGACGGGGATGAGCCCGAGCATGGTCAGCCAGCTCGAGCGGGGCCTCGTGGCACCCTCGCTCGCGACCCTCTACTCGTTAGCCCAGTTTTACGAAACCGGGCTGGCGGAGCTCTTCCAGGAGAGCCACGTGGTCGAGAACGAAGTCGTGCGCCGTGGGGATAGGACCGTCGTCCATCTACCACGGAGCAACGCGAGCTACGAGCTCCTGGGGCGAAGCCGACAAGACCTGCAGATGTTCGAGATGGTCATGGCAGCGGGCGAAGGTCACGCCGACCACACCATCAGCCACCCCGGAGAAGAGTGCGTGTTGGTACTCGAAGGCCAGGTACGTGCGCGCGTGGGTACCCAGGAGTTCCAGCTCGAGGAAGGCGACAGCCTTCAATACAGCGCGACACTCCCCCACACATACGAGGTGCGCGAAGGAGAAAGCGCTCGCCTGATCGTGGCGATCACGCCGCCCGTGCTGTAGCCGTGGCAGCTGAGCCAGGCCGGTTGCGGCTGAGCACCCACCGGGACAACTTCAGATATTCAACTGAATGGCCGATGGGAGATTGAGGCTCAGTCACGAGTCCGTCTGACAGTAGGCTCATCGATTGGACAGGTCATGTCGCGTCTACGGGTGGCGGCGTTGGAAGCCGCGCAGTGCTCGTCGTCCGAGTCGTTCTCGAGTATGTTCGGTGCTGCGCCGATCGGCGCAGCTTTGCTGGGTGGCGGGCGAGCTGGAACGGTTGAGCTGGTGGCGGCGGTGAATCCGGCCCTGCGCAGGATCTCCGGCCGTTGTCGTGCTGACTGGCTCGCCTTGGATGCTCCGGCGCAGGCGCTGGGGCTCGCCCGTGAAGTGGTGCGGGAGATGTTCGATGGTCATCGGGAGTCGTTCGCCGACGAGTGTCGTCTCGTCCAGCCCGATGGGGCTCGGGTTCCGGTCTTCGTCAGCCTGTCGGTGATCGGGGCCGGGGGCAGCGGGGAGCTCTAAGGGCGCCGACCTAACCGTTGAGGTGTGGAGGGCAGTCAACCGGAGCTGACCGCTGGCCGTGGCGCGGCCCGCCGGCGATTGGCGGGGCGTGCGCAGGATCACTGTGCGCGAGCGACCGATCTGTAGGGTCGGTGGGGCAGGAGAGAGAGCGAACGAAAGGCGGAGGTCAGCCGATGGCAACTGACGTAGCCGAGACGCGGGCGACGACGCCCCTGTCCTCCCGCAGCGCCCCGCTGCCGCCCGGCCCGCGCGGCCGTGAGGTCGGCCGCTGGCTGCGCCTGATGGGTACCCAGGAGGGTCCGCTGGACTTCCTGGACCGGATGGGCGCCAAGTACGGGGACGTCGCGCTGCTCGACGCGCCGCTGCAGAAGCTGCTCGTCGTCCGCGGACCCGAGGCGGTCCGCCACGTGCTGCTCGGCAACCAGGACAACTACCGCAAGTCCAATCAGTACGAGATTCTGGAGCCGGTGCTCGGCAAGGGGCTGGTCACCAGTGAAGGGGAGCTGTGGCAGCGCCAGCGCAAACTCGTGCAGCCCATGTTCGCCAAGCGCCATCTCGGCGTCTTCGCCGACCACATGGCCGAGGCGGCCGGGACCGCGCTGGACGCCTGGGAGCGCCAGTGGCCCGACGGTCAGCCGCTCGAGGTCTCCGAGGAGATCCTCCACATCGGCCTCGACACCGTCGGGCGCGCGCTCGTCGGCCACGACTTCACCGACCGCGCCAGCGAGTTCGGCGCTGCGTTGGGCAACGCACTGCACCAGGTGGGCGTGATCTCGCGCGCGCCCAGCGTCAACGCGACCCAGTACCTGCCCCACATGTCGATCATGCGCTCGGCGATGCTGACCCAGCGCAAGCACTGGCGCAGCGGCTTGGACAGCGCCGAGGTGCTGGCCCGGATCGCCTCGGACATCATCGACCAGCGCCTGCGCGACGGCCATGGCGACGCCAACGACCTGCTGCGGCTGCTGATGGAGGCCAGTGACGAGGACACCGGGCAGCGCATGGACCGCCAGCAGGTGCTCGACGAGCTGCTGACCTTCACCGCCGCCGGCCACGAGACGACCGCCCACGGGCTCTCGTGGATGTACTACCTGCTCTCCCAGCACCCCGCTCGCGCGCGGATGGAGGCCGAGGTCGACGAGGTCCTCGAGGGCCGCGTGCCGACCAACGAGGACGCC
>CAJCHX010000884.1 GCA_903970215.1 Acidobacteriaceae bacterium | reverse complement strand
CCTGGAGCGCTGCGCGCCAGGGACGGCGGGCCGTTCGTCAACACCGCGGCCCCGGTGGTGCTCTACCAGATGTGCAAGCGCGGATGGTTCCCCTCGAACATCGCGTACGGCGCCTGCGTCTACCACATTCCCCACCGCACGATGCGACAGTCCCTGACCCAGACCTTTCAGAACTCCGAGGTGCCGGTATTCACCGAAAGCTGGTACACCGCAAGGGAGACCGCATTGGTGAGAATGCAGAGCAAGGTCGAGGCCTCCGGATCCGAGCTGGTCCTCGGAATCGGGATGGAAGAGACCGTCGGTGTCCACGGAGAGCACGCCATCGAGTTCCTGGCGCAAGGCGACGGCTGGACGCGTCGAGACGATCTGGCGCCGCTCGTCCCGGAGGCCGACCTGACGGTAGCGGCCTTGATGAACAGCGAACTGAAGATCACGTCGCCCTACCGGAATTCGCGCGGCTGATCAGTCCTACGCCCGCCGCCCGGCATCGGGTCCCCACGCCGCCAGCACGGCGGACTCGACCACGGTCACCACCGCATACAGCACGATCGACACCACCACGCCCACGAACGCCAGCGCCCACACCTCGGTCGAGTGTCCGAGCCCGTGCGCCGTCACGATCAAGCCGCCGAATCCGCTGAACCCGGAGATCCACTCTGCGAGCATCGCACCGACCATTGCGCCGGGCACCGAGATGCGCACGGCGGCCATCACGTTCGGCAACGCCGATGGGATCTGCACCCGCAGCAGCGTCGACAGCCGCCCGCCCCCGTTCACCCGGATCACGTCGAGCGCCTCGGGAGTCGCGGAGCGCAGCCCCAGGACGATGTTGATCAGGGCGGGAAACAACACCACGATGGTGCCGACCAGCGTGATCGCCACCTTCGTGTGCCCGAAGATCAGCAGGATCAACGGCGCCATCGCCACCAACGGCACCGACCGCAGCAGCATCGCGATAGGCATGAAGGCAAACTCGAACGCGTCCACCAGCACGAACAACGACGCGATCACCAGCGCGACCACCATGCCGACGACGAACCCGAGAGCCGCGTCGCCGAGGGTGGTCCACAGCGCACCCAGCGCCTCCGACCGCGCCTGGCCGGCGGTCATCGCCTGCGGCCGCACGCCCAGCCGCGGATGGTCGTTGAAGAAGAAGTTCCACACGTCGGCCGGTGTCTTACCGACCAGGGGATCGATGGCGAACAGCTTGAGGCCCGCCCACCAGACGACCAGTAGAACGACCAGCGACACCACGACGACGCCGATCGCCCGGACCGACGCGCCTCCGGGGCCGGTCACGACTCCCCTCCGGCGGATCCGGTGCTCCAGGGCGTGGCCACCCGCCCGATGCCCGCCACCACGAGGTAGCCGATACCCGCGACGGCGCCGCTGCTCAGCGCCAGCCACCACAGCACGTCCGACTGCAGGTGGCTCTGAGCCGCGATCAGCGCGACGCCCACGGACGAGTCACCACCGCCGCCCACGAACTCACCGAGCACGGCGCCGAGGAACGCGGCCGGCGCGGCGATCTTCAACGCCGCGAAGATGTTCGGCAGGGCGGTGATCACGCGGACCTTGCGCAGTTGGGTCAGGTACGACCCCCCGTACGCGGTGACCACGTCGAGGGTTGCGGGTGCCGCCGCCCGCAGCCCCACCAGACTGCCGACGACGGTGGTGAAGAACGGAGCCATCGCCGCCAGGATGATCGGGGGGACGTGGCTGCCCGAGGGCGCCGCCTCCACCAGGATGGCCCCGATGGCGACCGGGGGCAGGCAGTAGCTGACGATCGCGACCTGGTCGACGACGCCGCCGATCCGGGGCACCAGCAGCACCACGGCAGCGGCCACGAGTGCCAGCAGGTCACCCCAGAGGAAACCCCACAGCGCCTCGGCGGTGGTGGGTGCGAAGTTCGCCCACAGGGTCCGCCAGTCGGCGCCACTGCCGTAGTGCCGCACCACCGACCACGGCGTCGGGATGGCGCGATCCTGGGTGTACAGCGTCTCCGACGCGAGCCACCACAGCAGGACGATCACCACCAGGCCCACGCTCCCGCCGCCCCACCGCCGCACCCACGTCGGTGACGTCACCGTCGCTCCCCCGCGTTCGCCAGCCCACCCGGCTCGGCCGCACCGCGCCCGAACAGGATCTCCGAGATCCTGTCGCACAGGGCGTGGAACTCGGGGGAACGCATCATGTCGGGCGTTCGCGGGCGGGGCAGGTCGATCTCCAGGATCTCGGCGATCCGACCCGGCCGCGGCGTCATGACGGCGACCACGTCCGAGAGGAACACCGCCTCGGAGATCCCGTGCGTCACCATCAAAGTGGTGGCCGGCCGCTCGGTCCAGATCCGCAGCAGCTCCACGTTGAGGCGCTGCCTGGTCATATCGTCCAGCGCGCCGAACGGCTCGTCGAGCAGCATCACCGTCGGCTTGACGACGAGGCACCGCGCGATCGCGACGCGCTGCCGCATGCCGCCCGACAACTGCGCAGGCTTGGCCTTCTCGAACCCGGTCAGCCCGACGAGCTCGATCAGATCGGCGATCAGGCCGGGCTCCGGGCGCAGGCCGGCCACCTCCAACGGCAGCCGGATGTTCTTCTCGACGGTGCGCCACGGCAGCAACGCCGCCTGCTGGAACGCGATTCCCAGCTCGTGGTCGCGCTGGATCTCGGACACCGAGCGGCCGTTCACGAGAACCTCACCAGCCGTGGGCTTCTCGAGTCCCGCGAGCATGCGCAGGATCGTGGACTTGCCACATCCCGACGGGCCGAGCAGCGCCAGGAAGGAGTTCTCCCGGGTGCCCAAGCTGACATCGTCCACAGCGGTCACCGAACTCCGGCCGAGCCGGAAGGTCTTGGTCAGACCCGTGAGATTGACGCCCGTCGCCGCGAGGGGCTCGGTCCTGGGCGACGACGTGCTCAGCGGCCGGTCGCCCGACGACTCGCCTTGTTCCACATAGGTCATCGGATCAGCCGATCAGCTCGGGATGCTCCTTGTACACCTCGTCGAGGAGGGACAGGTCGAACAGCTGATCCACCGTGATCGTGATGCCTTCGGCGGCGACCGCTTTGACGATGTTCGCCTGCAGCGCCGGCGTCAGCGTGAACAGGCCGTTCTTCTTGGTGTCGGCGGAAACGATGAGGGTGTTCTGCGCCGTCGCCTCCTTCGTCTGTTCGGCGAGGTCGAGGTTCTGGTCCTTGCCGTACACCTCGACCGCGAGGCGCGCCGATTCCGCAGGGTCGGCCACCGCGTCCTTCCAGCCCTTGATCTCGGCGAGCAGGAACGCTTTGAGCATGTCGCGCTTCTTCTCGATGGTGGACTGCAGCACCGTGAACGTCTCGGCGGTCAGCGGCAGCCCGTTGTCGGCGAAGCCCAGCGTGACAGGGGTCAGCTTGGCGGCCTCGACCAGGAACGGCTCGTTGGTCAAGTACGCCATGTAGCCGTCCTGGTGGCCCGCGATCAGCTCGTCGGGTGTGAATCCGGCGCTGACGATGTTCATCTCGCTCGCCGCGATGCCGTTGGCCTTGAGAAACCCGGCGAAGATGCCCTGGTTGGGACCCGGCTGGATCGCGATCGTCTTGCCCTTGAGGTCGGCGGGCGTGCGGATCGGCTTGTGCTCGGCGATCGACAGGATGCAGAACGGATTCTTCTGGTACGTGCTGCCGATGATCTTCAGCGGAGT
>CAJCHX010000883.1 GCA_903970215.1 Acidobacteriaceae bacterium | reverse complement strand
CCTCCTCCGCCGCCTCCGCGCGCCTCTTGCGCCATTCGGCCCAGGCCGCGTCGCGCGCTGACCACGCCGCGTCGCGCGCTGACCACGCCGCGTCGCGGGCGCGGAAGACGACTTCGTGAGCCCTCGCCGCAGACTTGTCGTCGACGACTTCGGGGAGAGCGCGGAGCTCCGCGGCAAGATGCGCGAGCGCGGGTAGGCGATCGAAGAAGGCCGGCAGCGACACGCGGTACGACCAGTCCTCTGCCGCCCAGAGGCGCCGCTGCGCGAGCTTCGCCGAGCCCGCGGTGTTGAGGATGATCGGCACCAGCGGGCGCAAGACGCGCGTGCGTCGCTCGTCGGCCGCATCTCCGCTTCCGCAACGATCGTTGAAGGACCGAAGCATCGCGCCGATCGTCGTGCTCACGCACTTCGGCCGGTCGCTCCAGGGCTCGCCCGCGACCCAGCACACGGCCTCCATAACGCATGACTCCGTGGGAGCCGCGCCCTCGGGCGGCGCGGCGTCCACGTGATTGCCCGACGAGAACACGAGGCTCTCGAGCACCTTCAGGCGGTCTTCGACCGTTCGCATCGTCGTCATCGCGTCCCTCTCTTCTGCGCGTGCTTGTGCGCGACGACGTCGCGCTCAAGCACCCCGGCGCCGTTGAGCGTCACCGCCAGGCGCCGATCGCTGCCCTCACAGAGCTCTTGAATGCGCGCGAGCCCCGCCGCCTCGAGCGCGCGCGCCTCCGCGGTCTCGAGCCCCGACCACCCCGACGTCATCGGACGACCGCGCGTGTAGAGCTTCACGAGCCGGAAGCCCTTGCGGGTGAACTTCGCGAGCGCGCGCTCCACGAGCTCGCGCGGGGGGCGCGTCGCCGGCGTCTGCGCCACGGCGGTCACGCGGCCACCGCCGTCTCCGTGGGTGACCGGCTCGCCGCATAGAGCGCGTCGTGCGCGCGAGCGGCGATCGCGGACGCGGCCACGTCGGTCGCGTCGTTGGAGTCCTGGGTGTGCTGGTGCAGACGGCCGTGCGTCGGGCACGTCCACCGGTGAAGCGTCTTCATGGGGTGGCTCTCCTCGAGGAAGGGCGCGCGGTTGTTCCGCGCGCTGAAGCCGACGCCGACCGGTCCCCGGAACCAGGGGGGGAGGAGGGGCCGGGGCCGGCCGGCGGCAGCTTCAGCGCGCGGAGCTTCCCGCTCTGCGCCAGGGCAACAAGGCAACGGAACCCTTCGTCCGTCAGGGAGATGCGAGCGCGCCCGTCACCCTCGACGTTGCCGAGGTCGGCGCACCCGCGCTCGACGAGCAGGTGCACCTCGGCTCCGGTGATGCCGCGCCAGCCAGGCGTCGACCGGAGCAGGTCCGTCGCAACGACGCGGACGAGCCGGCCGTCGCCGCGGACGAAGCGCGCGAGCGCGCTCTCGAGGAGCTCGGGGCGGAGGTCGGGGGCGACGAACTCGTCGGTCATGAGCGCGCGCGGACCGTCGCCGTCCCCGCCTCCGTATCGAAGTCGATGCCGACGTACTCGCCGTACTCGACCCATCGCTCGAGTGCCTTGTTAGCCTTCTCGACGCGCGACTCGATCAGCGCCCGCGTCTCCTCTCCGTCGAGCCCGCCCGCTTTCGCGATCGCCGCGACCTCAGCCTCCACCTCCTCTTGAATCGCGTTGGAGAACCCGTCGGGGTCCTTCAGGTAGACGTAAATCTTCATCGCCCCTCCGTCTGGATGACCGGGATCGCCATCGTCGAGCCGCACGCGCAGTTGCGGAGCTCGAGAACCTCCTCGCCGAGCTCCCATGTGCCGAGCAGGGGCGCGAGGGACCACGCCTCGCGCGAATGCACGCGGCCGCACGCGCACGTCTTCGGGAAGAGCGACGACCTCACGAGGCACCTGCCGTCGCGGAAGCAGCGGCTTCGCAGCGTCTGCAGACGACGTCGAACGCATCGCGCTGGGTCGGATTCAGGTCCGCGAGGAGCCGCCCGCACTTCGTGCGCTCGCGCCATCGGCTCGGCTCGTGGACGGGGCCATGCGGGTCGGACGACGCGCGGTAGTAGGCCGCGCGCGTCACGACGCGGACTCCTCGAGGAGCCGCTCACCCTCCTCGATCGACAACCCGACCACGTCGCCGCCGACGACAGCCCGGAGCGAGCGAAGGAGCGCGAGCTGGCCACGCACCCACGCGCGGAGCTGCGCGCGCTCGAGCGCGCTCGTCGGCTTGACGTCGCGGTCGAAGAGCAGGTCGCCGGGTCGCTTCAGGCGCGCGGTTCCCTCGCGGCACCCGGCGCACGTCTCTTCGTCGCCGATGCGGAGGCCGCGCTCGCCAGCCTCCTCCGTGGATACGACGTCGTCGTGGTGCTCGCACGAGTCGCAGTGCCACACGAGATTTCGCGGCCGAGACGTGCCTCGTGACTCCGAGGCGCGTGCCGCCGTGTTCATGTAGGAGCTTTCTTTCGCCGTGTTTTCGTGGCCGTTCAGGCCTGCTCGATCTTCCAAACCGACCTCCCCTGGTTTTCGTCCCCGTGGCATCCGGTCACCGCTGAACAACCTCTGCAGACCAACGCGGTGGCGCGACGCCGCGCTACCGCCCAAGCTCAAGCGGCGTGACGGCGCGCGCGGTTCTTGAAGCTCTCGAGCGGCACACCGCCCGAGGTTCCCTCGAAGATCCGCACCGCCGTGTCCGCGCTGATGCGTCGGATCGACCCCTTGATGATCCTGATGATCTGGATCCGGTCGATCCCCGTGCGCTGCGCGAAAGCGGTTTGGCTCTCGCCTTTGCGAGCGAGCCACGCCTCCAGCGCTCTCGCTGCAGGCGTCGGCCCCGTCATCGTCCCCATGCCGCACACCCTACGGAGCAGTTTTGCACGTGTCAATCTCCACGTGCGTTTCCGCGTCTGGGCGCGGTTTTCACCGACCGTTAGCGTCGTCGCTAATGGCGAAGGCGAGGGCGAAAGTGGACCCCAACGCAGTTCTCCGCGGCTCGCGCATCCGCGCGCTCCGCAACGAACTCGGGATGACGGTCGACCAAGTGGCAAGCGGAACGAAGGGACTGCTCGACCGCTCACGCATCGTCCGCATCGAGAACGGCAAGGACAAGATGCGAGCGAATCAGCCCTGGGACGGGTTGAGCGCGAGCTACCTACTCAGTCGACCTGAGTTAGAAAGCCTCGCGAACGGCGTCATAACTGCCGGAGACGCCGCGAAAATTGTGCGTTCGAAAACTACCCAAGTAGCCTCCGCGGATCCCCTAGCTGCACCGAGCAAGGGCGTCCTCCAGGAGGGGGAACGCTTGGCAGTCCTTTCACAGCTTGCGCATTCGTCTCAGGCTCCGTTTCCGAACCTCGAGGTCTGCGTCCTCTACCACTTGCGTTCGGGCAAGGTCTGGTCGCCGGGGACGTTGGCGGCGGCGCGCGCCGGCACGCTCGGCGAAGAGGACAAGACACCGAAGGAGTGGGAGGGAGCTCTCGACCGGCTGGAGACCCTTCATCACTCGCTCTTCGAACCTCGCTTGGCGGCGAGGTCGAAGACGTTGAAGGAGTGACCTCGACAACGGACTTTCGCACGTGCATATTCGCACAAGTCGTTTTGTCGTACCGCGTGGGCGATTTGCCGACTCTGCCACCTCAGAGCGGCCGATAAGCCGGGCCGAATACGGCGTCCACCCGATACCGCGCCGCCGAATGGGGGATCACGATGGTGGGAATGCACGTGCGTCTTTGCCTCGCCGTTTCTGCCATCGCTCTCTTCGCCTGTTCGTCCTCCAGTCCTGCTCTGCTCGGCAGCTTCGATGCGGGGCAGGAGGCCGGAGGCGATGACGCGGCGGCCGCGACTCCCGATGCGACCGTGGCTGATACTGGAGTCGCCACGGACGCAGCGATGCCGGACGCGGGAAGCGACGCCGATGCCGCGTCCGTGGCTCACGACGACGACGCGGGGAGCGACGCCGGCGATCAGGCGCCCGACGCCGGCCCGTGCGATGCCTCGTGCCCGAGCGAATTCAACTGCGGGACGATCTCGGTCTGCGGGACGACGGTGTCATGTGGCGGCGCCTGCAGTGCGCCCACCGGTTCGTGCGTCCACAACGCCTGCGCATGCACGACCGGAATCCCTGATGCTTGCGGAGACGGCGGCGCGTGCCTGGCGGACGACGGCTGCGGCCACACGCTGATCTGCAAAAACCAGTGCGCCCTCATGAACAACGGTCCGGGCTCCGACGCGGGGGACGCGGGAACACCGGAGACGTGCGATGCGCCGGGGGCCGACGCCGGCAACGCGAGTTGGTGGCGTTACCTAGACGGAGATCTCTTCGGGACGATCCCGAGCGACTGCTACACGTTCATCCTCGGCGGCGACGACGTGCTGTGTTGCCCGCCCTGCCAAGGATCGACGGCCCCCTCCCCACCGTACTACACGTGCCCGGTCCGGTTCCCGTAGGGACTTTTCCCGATGCGTGCGTAGTCTGCGGTAATGGTCCAGCCCTACGGTTACGACCCGCCACCGATCGTTTGCGTCCGATGCCACGGGCACGTGGTGCCTCACCCCGGGTCGTCCCCCTGATCTTCGTAGGCTTCTGGGTGATTCTCGAGCTGATCGTGACGACGACCGACGGCAACGGCGTGCGAATGTAGATTCTTCGTTGCGCTGTACGTACAGCGCGCTAGATTGAGCCGTGTCGCGAGGGCGCGGCGAGGAGGATGCGGTAATGGCGACGAAGTGGAACGAAGTGCCGAGTGGAAACGCACACGTTAGTGATGGCGCCATGGGCTTCTGGGCGACGTTTCCGTCTGGGACGAGTGCCCAGGCCGTGCTCAACGAGTACATGTCCACGGCTGACTACAGCAGCGCCACCGGGACGTTTACCGTTTCCGCCGAGATCGAGGGCCGCGTGGCTAGCGTCAAGGTCGGCGCTGGCGGCGAGGTGCAGTCGTGAGTCGCGCCGCGAAGATCAAAGCGCTGGCGTGTGCGATCCCGGGCCTAGCAAACGATGCGCGCTACTGGGACCTGAGGCGGACCTGCGGAGATGATTCGCGCGAGGTGCTCTCGCATCTCGAGTCGTGCGCCAAGTACCAGCGCGCGCAGGTGCAGTCGTGATCGCCGCGGTCGGGTCGGACGGCACACGCCTCGTGGTGTGGGGGATAGGTGACACGGAGGCCGAGGCGCGCGCGGATGCACAGGGCTACCTGGACGACGCGACCGGGTCGCCGGTGACACTCGAGATGCACACGATTACGGAATTCGAGGCATCGATCGTTCGCGCGGGCGGCGTGGCGTGGCCCATCAGCACGGCGTCGCTGCTCGGTGAGGTGCAGTCGTGAGCGCGCGACTCGTAGAGGGCGCTCGCGGCTGGCGAACGAAGCATGTCGGCCGCGGCTGAGGAGGCAATCCTCGCGGCCTACGCAAAGCAAAGGGGGAAGAGCTGATGACCGCCCGCTCCGGCACGCCGACGACGACCAACGAGACGCGCAAGCGCCCGATGGTCACGATCACGCTCTCTGAGGCGGCGAGAATGAAGCTCGACGCGCTCGCTGAGGCCGGCGGCGAGAGCCGCAGCGGCATGGTCGAGCGGCTCGTCATGCGCGCGCGCTCGCCCGTCAGCGGGTGAACCACCCCACGACGATCAAAAGCAGCGTATCGAACATGAAACACGCCGCGAACCCGACCACCACACCGGCCGCAAACGACACGTCGCCCTCCTTCCCGATGCCTCCTCGCAAGCCGGCGGAACCGATGTCCCGGCAGTTGATGCACGACTTCGAGTGCTACTTCCGGCGACCGGGTCCACACGATCTCGGCCTTCGCCTGCTTCGCGAGATGCCGCCCTCGCCACGCCGAGACGAGCTGTTACGGCGATACGGCTAGACCTCGACGTCCGGCGGCTCCGAGGCCAGCGCTTGAAGCTCGGCGACGTCGGCCGCGGACGGCCCCTGCAGAGCGCGCACGCGCGCGACGAGCTCCTGCCCTCGAGGAGTCGCCGCCGCACGCGCGGCCTTCGCCGCGAGGTCCCCCATCGTGATCGCTCCGTCGCCGTCGACGTCGAGGCCCGCGTTCTCGCGGAACCACTCTTCGCTCTGCGCCGTCGAGAGCCCGCCCGCGCTTCGACCGTCCTTCGCGCAGATCACCCACCCTGCGTCAGCCGCGTGTCCGATCCATGCGGGGCAGAAGTTGGCCGCGTAGCACGCGCCGGAGTTCACGAACTTCCCCGCGTGCGGCAGGTAGTACTTGAAGGCACACCCGAGCTGCACCTCGAGAGTGCACCGACAGAACGCGTCGCTGAGCGCCTGGTCGAGCGCGCGTGACTTCGCCGCATCCCCGGCCGCGGCCGCGTGCGCGCCCGGCGGTTCGGAGTACTGCGCGTCACCGCGGAAGCCGAGCCCGCGGAGGATCGCCGGCATCGCCTGAAAAAAGCCAGCGGCGAGCGCCTCGTGGTTCTGCGCTCGAGCGCTTAGGCCGCTCTCGTTCAGCCAGACCCCGAGGAAGGCCGCGGGGTCGCAGTTGAGGCGGCCCGGGTGGCAGTCACCGATGAGGGTCGAGAGGAAGGCGTCGCTGACGTCGCTCGAGTGCTCGTACATGGGACAGGTCTCCACGAAAGGGGCGACGAGCGCCGCGATCGCGCCGGCGTCCGCCACCCAGGCCATTCACGTTCTCCGAACCGCGCTCGACGTCGCGATCCTGTAGGCGCGCGCCTCGGCCGCGGTGATGACTCCGACCGAGTTGCACAGATCGCACGCGAGGCCTCGGATCGAGGTCCCGCGCTCCTCGCGGACCATCCCCTCCCCTCGCACTTGGGGCAGGTGACCAGGGTGGGGCGGTCGTCTGCAGACGTCTGCACAGGTCCCCTCAGGCGCGCGCGGCGCGCCTCGCGCCGGCGGCGGTTGTGGCGGCGGCGGGTGGCTCGCCGGACGCGCACGGCTTCACTGCGCCGCCCGTAGCGCGTCCTGGATCCACTCCTTCGCCAGCACCTGGACGTTCGCCTGGAGCTGCTCGGGCGTCATCGTCCGGAGCGTCTCCGCGTCGAAGCGGAACTCCGCGAGCTCGACGTCGAGGAGCGAGAGGCGGACGACCGCCGTACCGACGGCGTCCTGTCCCTCGCTCACGATCTCGACGGTGAGCGGGAACGGCTGAAGGCTCACCGAGCGTCTCCGCCGGCGTCGAGGTGCCTCGAGGCCTCGGGGATCCCGAGCGGCGCTTGGCATGGGCCGCTCGGGTTGGCGTACGAGGGGCAGTCCCACCCGGTTGGGCAGGAGCCGCCCGTGTCGCACGGGTGCGTGGTCGTCGCCGGCGTCGGCCCACCGAGGATCGCCGGCGACGTGCAGCCGACGAGCGCGATCGCGAGGAGCGCCCTCATGCTCTTCGCGCTTCCAGCGCGAGGCGGAGGCACGCTTCCTGGAAGACTCCGAGACGCCGCGAGACGCGGCTCTGCGGGTGCGCACGGCGCGCGGTCGCGCGCGAGGCGTCGGCCGGGTCGGTGCTCACGGTGCCGGCGGCGAGCTGGATCGTGTAGCCGCCCCCCGTGCGCGTCATCGGGCCCTTCAGGATCGCGAGGTGGTCCCAGGGCCCGGCGCTCCCACCGACGTACCAAGCCTGCGTGACGAAGTTGCTGACGGCGATCCCGTTGATTCGGTACGAGGTGTCTTCGACGGCGTCGCAGGCCTCGTCCGCGTACGCTATGCCGCTCGCCCCGAGGCGGAAGCCCGCGGCGTCGAGGTCGCGGATCATCTCGAGCACCTCGTGCGAGATGCACACGGAGATCTCGTCGAGGGTCTCCGTCGACGTGAAGACGAAGGCCTCCGGCGTCGCGTCCGCGTCGTCGTGGTACCCCTCGACGTCCGGTTGCGGCGAGAGATCCTGGATCTGGAGCGAGAGCGCGCCCGGCGTCGGCTCGGTCGTGACCGTCCACGCGGCGCACCCGTAGTCGGGGGCGAAGTCGTTCGCGATCTGCGCCGTGACCGCCGCCGCCACGGCGGCGAGCCACGCGGGCGTGACGTCCGTGCGCGAGCCCTTGTTGGTGAGGACGACGGTGAACATCACCGCGCTCCCGCGTCGAGACCGAGGGCCGCTCGAGCGCGCCGCGCCTCGGTCGCCGCCGGCGACGCCGTCACGCGCGCGTCCAGGCTCGTGAAGATCGTCTCGAGCACCGTGGCGACGTCGGCGCCGCACGCGATCGCGATCTGCTCGATGCTCGAGCCCTGGATCGCTTGGGTCTCGATGCACGCCGCGACCTGCGCGACGTCGGTGGTCACCGTCGGGCCGTTCTTCGAGAACCACGAGCACGCCGCGAGCGCGATCCCGAGCCAGATCACGAGCGCGAAGGAGGCAAGCCCCACGAGGAGCTGCGCGCGAATGAAGCCGCGGCGCATCGACGCCGGCGGCGAGCGGTCCAGTGGCGACGGCACGGGAAGGTAGCGGCCGTTCGCGTCGAGC
>CAJCHX010000882.1 GCA_903970215.1 Acidobacteriaceae bacterium | reverse complement strand
GCCACCGTCGCCGCCTACCGTGAGCGGTGGGGCATCTCCGCGGCCGAGCCACTCGGCGCTGAGGCTGCCGTGACCAGTGTCGAGCAGCTCGGCCACCGCCGGCGGGCACAAGCGGCCCTTCAGCGGACCGTTCTGCATTCTCCGCAATGCTGTGTCGATCGTCGCTCGCCCGAGGGAGGGCCGTCACAAATGTCCGAACCTCAACATGACGAGACAATCGACATCTGAGCCGGCGAGGCGTCAGTAGTCGCTGGCGTGCGCGCTCTGGTAGAGACTCGTGGGGTCGGTCGCGGCGGCAACGGCCGCCCGCACCGAGGGCTCGGCGAGGTCGAGGACTCGGAACTTGTTCCCGACCTTCGTGACGGCGTCAATCCGTTGGTAGTGCTGCTCGTGCCGTTGGGCGTAGGCAGCGAGCGCCCGCAGCTTGGAGAGTGCATCGCTGAGGTGGTGGCTGTGCGGGTCGACGATGGCGGCGGCGATGGAGCCGTCCTCCGCCTCGGTGAAGAACACGAAGTCAGGTCGGAGGGTTCGCATCCGGCCACCGTGCTCGTATGCGATGGCAAGAGCGTCCTGGCTGGAGCGGGCAGGGTTCCGATACCACCCGGCGAGTCCTGGGCGGCGCTGCTCACGGTCGAGGACGTCCGCTTCCCAAGTGTTGGGGTCGAGAGGGAAGGTGCCGTCCTCCGCAGCGAGCAGGTGCTTTTCGTAGCGGGGCAGTGGGGTCTCGGCGTCGCCGTGGCGGGCAACGGTGGGGACGAGCCAAGCGGTGGGTTTCGCGAGGTCGAGGTCCTGGGGCTCGGTGCTCATCTCCCGGAGCTGCCGGTAGACGTCTTGACGCTCGTCGCTGAGTGCCTTGATGGCGACCCGTTGCTCGGTGAGCCACCTTTTGGCCAGGGCGTCGGCCTCGGCGTCGAGGTAGTCCTTCACGTCGCGGATCAAGCCCAAGGCGGCGACGGTGGCGTGTGCGTCGGACAACGCGTCGTCGGGGTCGTCGGTGTCGGTGTCATGGTCGGCGAGGTGCTCGGCGTAGCTGCGAGCCACGTCGGCGCTGAGCGTCCGGGCGGAGCGCCGGTAGGCGTCCTCGATGACGACATCGTCGGCGGCGGCAACGAACTCGTCGAACGTGGCCTTCTTGGTGCGGAGATCGGCGATGACGGACTTGCCCTCGACGGTGAGGACCGAGGCTCGAGCAGCTGCGATCTCGTTGGCGTAACGGGTGCGGGCGGCGTCGAGGACCTTGTGCAGCTCGGCGTGCGCCACTTTGCCGGCGCCGGGCAGCAGGCCGTCCGCGGCCAGCTCGTGAGCGAGCGCGGTGAGGCGCTTCACCGGCTTCGCAGTCCGTTGGGGCAGCGACTGGGAGGGCAGCGACAGCAGCTTGTCCCAGACCTGTTCAGGGACCGCCGGGTTCGATGTCACCTCGATCGGGTTGATGAGGACTCGCCGGACGGGCGGCATGTCGTCAGAGCGGTCGTCGCTGGTGCCGTGCATCAGGGCATCGGCGACGGCACTGACTGTCTTGGTGTCGAAGAACGGGAGCAGGCAGTCGACGGCGTTGAGACGCTCGTTGCCCGGGACGCGGCGGGCAAGGGGGGCGCGGACCATGCGGCCGAGGAGCTGGGTGATGTGGGTGCGGTCCTTAGCCGGCCGGAACGACACCATCACCTCGGCTCGGGGGCAGTCCCAACCGGTGCTGATGGCGTCCTTGGCGACAAGGACCCGCACCCAGGTCGACTCTTGGACTCGTTCGGGTGAGATGTAGGGCACCGAGAACGGTCCGAACGTCTGCGCCGAGTGGTCGCCGAAGACGTGGGCGACCGCGTCCGCAGGCAGGTCGGGCCACGTGTCGAAGATCGTGGTGATCGCCTGGCCGATGTCACCGGGGTCGGGGGTGTTGGGCACCTGCAGGACCATGAGCGGCTGGACGGTCTCGATTCCCTGGGCTTCGGCGTAGGTGGCCCAGCCCTCGGTGGCATCCCGAAGCTTCTCGGTGCCCCGGCGGACGAGGACGGTGTCGAACTGGCCGGCCTCGTCGGGGATGTCGAGGACCACCGTGTCCTTGAGGAGCCCGGACTCCTGCACCCGCAGGGTATCGACGTGGACGTCAGGGAGCGTGCCGCGCCCCTCGCCCTCGGACATGGCGACCTTGAACCGGTCGATGGTGGCGGAGATGCCCCACACAATCGGGACTGGCGGCACGGTGCCGTCGCCGTTGATGAGGCGCTTGACGATGGTGGCGCGGGTGTCCCGAGCGGCCTTGCCGGTTGTCCCCATGCCCCGGTGGGCCTCGTCGAGCACGAGGTAGAGGGTGAGGTCGGGGTGCTCGATGGTGTTGCGGATGGTGTCCCAGATAGTGAAGGTGCGCCCGTCGGGCCGCATCTCCGGCAGCGTGTCCTGCCCCTTCGCAGCGGCTTGCTCGTAGGGGTCGTGGCCCCTCGTGAGGAGGCTGTTGCGGCCAAGCTTCTGGGTGTTGAGGAAGTAGACCTTGCCGGGGCCGAACGTCTCGGCATTGAAGGTGTTCGGAACGACGACCAAGTCCGAGAAGTTGATCCTGTCCGCCGCTTCGAGCAGCCGGAACCGGGTTTGCTCGTTCAGGCTCGGGTCGTCCGAAAACCACAGCACCACGGCTCCCGGATCGGGCTCGACGTCGTAGGTGTCGTCGCCGTGGAACAGCGCCTCGAGCACAGCCGCGGCCATCACGGTCTTGCCGGCCCCGGTAGTGGCCGACAATGCGAAGGCGTGGAGGTCGCCGTCCTCTCGCCACCGCCGGGCGGCCTTGCGCAGGTTGGCAAGGACGTCGAGAACTGCTTCATCCTGGTAGTCCTTCAGCGTGAACTTCACGGCTCGGCGCCCGTGAAGCTGAAGTTCAACAGGTAGGACTCATAGAGCCTGACGACCTCGACGCCGTCGGGCAGCTGGCGGCCGACTGACTGGAAGCGGCGGTCGTCGTCGGTCACTACGTAGGCCAAGCGGACCTGGTCTCCCTTCTCGACGGCTCTGCCGTAGGCGCTGGCCTCGTCGAGATCGAACAGGATGCCGTAGGTGTCGGCCACGTCCCAGCCTGTACGGGGGATCGTGGTGATGCGCCGGCCGCTGGCGCCGGCCCGCAGCCATAGCAGCGGGGCCACCCGTTCGAAGGCTCGGTTGTGCCCGATCGCCACCAGGTTCTCGTACGTCAGGGTGAAGAAGTCCGCGTTCTCCTCGAACCCCTCAGCCATAGGGAACTCGTCGGTGAACTTGTAGTCCCCCTTCACCGGCTCGCCGGTCGGCGTTCGTCCGGTGACCGCCGCCTCGATTCGAGGCTTCGTGATGTGGTCGCAGATGCCCAGGGCCTCCCACTCTGGATCACCGGGCCGTAGCCCCGTCTTCCGGAGTCGACGCTGCTCATCAGACGACACCTCGTTGTTCGTTACTGAGATGCACTGGCGTCGGCCGCCATCCTGTTTGTTTAACCGCATGACGGCGTGGGCGGTGGTGCCCGAACCGGCAAAGAAATCGAGGACGATGGCGTTGAGCTTGTCGCCGGCGACAACTCGGAGAGCATCTTCCACCGCGTAGAGCGACTTCGGAAAGGGAAAGTCCCTTCCCGGGAGGAACTTGGCGAGAAGCTTTGAGCCATGGTCTCGGGCGTAGTGACTCGTTCGATTCCAGACCGTCGCTGCCGGCTTGGTGGCGGACTCCTCTCCCGCGAGCCCCAGCTCCATCGCACCCTCCTCAGTTCGACCAAGGACCACAAAAGTGCCGTCGGAGATACTTGCGAGAGTCCCCGGCCGCATGTAGGTCACTGGACGCAGACCGGTCTCGGGGTCCCGGCGACCCAATCGGGCGGTTCCTGCGTCGAAAGCCTCGATCATCTTCTCTCGACTGAACCGCCACGTCTGCTCTCGGCCGTTGGACATCGGCCAGATCGGGGTTGTGCCCGCCGGTGGCTTGTAGTCGACAGGAGACTTACCGGGGGCAAGTGGCTGACCAACCGAGTGGAACGCTCCGGTCTCGCTGTCGATCAGCACGGGATAGAAGAGAGCTGTGTCCGCGTAGTAGCTCCGCAAGGCCTTACGGCTGCCGACACGGATCGCCGAGAACCAGACCGTCGGCATGGTCTCGGTTCGGTTGTTGCGGTCGTCCGACAGGAGGTTGGACGACCACGGAGCCGCTGAGACCGTACCCAAGAAGACAAAGAGGAGATACTCCTCTACTCGTGTCAGGCGCCCCGGGCGTGGGGAGCCTGCTCGGTTTATCACGGAGGTGACGAGTTGCACCGAGGCCGCTGGGAAGGTCTGCTCAATCAACAGGCCGAGGCGATGAAGCTCGACCTCGTCGATAGTGACGATGAGAACCGAGTTATCGGGATTCAGCAACTCCTTTGCAAGCACGAGCCGGCGCTCCATGAACGCCAGCCACTTGCTGTGGCGGTACAGGTCGTCGCCCTCGACGTAGTCGTTGTTGTACTTCCAGTCCCTTGCCCCGGTGTTGTACGGCGGGTCGATGTAAATGGCGTCGACCTTGCCTCGGTGGGTGTAGGTGAGCGCCTTGAGGACGTGGAAGTTCTCACCGTTGACGACCGTGTGGGCGGGCTTGTCGCCGCCCAGGTGGACGCCCCCGGTCGGGACGAGGCCGGGGTAGATGGGGTCCCGGAACTCGGCGACCGCGACGAGGTCGGCGGCCGGCACCACGATCGCCTCGTCGTCGCCGAGCAGGCTCAGGTGCGCCCAGCGCTCTCCGTCCACCTTCTCGACGCGCGTGACCCGCCACAGCCGCCGGTCACCCCGTTCCGACGAGCCCCGGGGCGGCAGGATGCGTACCTTACCGCCTCGGCGCACCGGCCGGCCGGGCAGCTCGACAGCCTCGGGCCGGTGGCGCTCGAAGTTCAAGCCGAACGCTCGCCGGCCGGCCAGGGTGCGGTACTCCCGCTCCAGCTCGGTACCGAGCGCGGGGTCCTTCTCCTTCGCCTGTCGGATCAGCTCCGTGAGCCTGGACATCTTGGTCGTGTCACCCCTGCCGTGTGTCTACTCTCCCATCCTTGCATCCCCCGGCTGCCGGGCCGGGGTGCGGTGCTGGTTCGAGTCGTACTCCATCGCGTCAGCCTCGAATGGCAGCGGGCTGCGGGTAGCTCACCTTTTGGTCAGATCAGATCAGAAGTCGTCCGGGTTAAATCCAGCGTAGCCACTCTGGTCGTCGACGTCATCCATCTCATCGAGGATCGAGTCGTCACGCCTCCGATGCGGCGGCTCCCATGGCTTGGTGTGAACGTATTCGATATGAGCCACCGGCGGGGGCGGCGTATCGAAGAGGGTGAGGATGCCCGCAGCATCCTGCTTGGCTTGCGCTCGGTGAGCTAGGGCGAGGCTGCGTAGTTCGGGGATCTCGTGAACGTGGGCGTGGCTGTAGATGTCATGCATGATGTCGCCGCCGACGGGATGGTCGGTTGCGAATATCATCGTATATACAGGTGATCCTGTAGCGTTTGTAAGGGTGAGCGGATGAGTGATCTTGTAATCAAGATCATGTTGGAGACGCCATCGAAGCAGATTGACGTACTCCGCTCTTGTCTCGTCGGCGGTCAGCTCATTGCTGCGCCGCCGTTCATGGATGGCAAGCCAGTCGTCGCACCCGTAAAGAGCGGTCATCTGATCGGCGGTGTTGCGGCCGCGAACTCCTTGGAGCCCGAGGACTCGCTCGACCGCTGGTTCAGGAAGGAGGATCCATAGCTCGACTTTCCTACCACCGGTGCGCCAAGCTGCCAGCCGTTCGAGCGTCGTCCAAGCGACGTCGAGTCCTTTAGGGTCGATGAACGCAAACGTCGGAGCCCATCGCAGATCGGTCACAAGGGTGAGGCCGTTGGAGATAGTTGCATTTGAATCGCCGGACACGACGTGCCACCGGTCGTCGGCTGGCCGTCTTATTCTTAGCGCCGACCGCAGCGCGCTCGCGGTCGGTTCCCGCTCCCAGAAGACCAATCTGGTAAAGCCGGGCACCGTCTCAAGGGCGATGGTCGTCGAGCCGTCATGCACGCCAGCTGTGTCTGGCCGAGTATGCGTTGGCATCCCGGCATACAGATCGAGGTACACGGTAGCCCGCGCCTTCGTCGACGCTTGGGTGAATGCTTGGAGGTACTTTCGGAGGATCTCCAGCTTCGCCTCCGTCCACCAGCCGCCCCAGCCGTCGGTCACACGGCCGCCTGCACTACGGCCGGGATCTCATCCCACGTGCGCCCTTCCAAGGCGCGCCCGCCGGCCTTTGGCGTTCGGCCCCCCCACTGCTTGAAGAAGAAAGCAACACCCGCCTCGCTACAGGCATCCCGGATCTGTGTAATCCAGTCCGGGCTGACGGGCCTTGCCCCTGGCCCGCTTTCGCCCCCGGCGATCACCCAGTGGATGCCCGTCAGGTCGAGGTCAGGCATCGGGCCGAGGAGTGGTTCGAGAGAAAGGAACCGGATCGCCGCCGGTACCTCGCGAAGATCGTTCGCTCGGAAGAGGTAGCGGCGCGACTCGACGCTGACACCCATCCAGAGATTGGGCGGCCAGGGCAGGTCGCTCCATACCAAGCGAAGGCGTCGGGATCGCTTTGTGAGGAGTTGATAGGTATGTTGGGGAGTCTGCTCCATGACGGTGAAGACCTGGCGGATGAAGTCGAGGGGCACGGCCTCGTGGAACAGGTCGCTCATCGAATTGACAAAGACCATCTTCGGTGTGCACCAGGTGCGGGGAAGGTTGAGAACCGACTCGTGAGCGGTGATGCCGAAGCCGGGACCGCTGGTCCGCGGGTCGCCGTCACGTTGGTACTTCGCTTGGCCCATTGCCTTCAGCCGCTTGGCAAGCGCCATGGCATAGCAGTGATCGCAGCCCGGTGAGGTCCGGTCGCAGCCCGTCGTCGGGTTCCAGGTGACCTCAGTCCATTCGATCGCAGTCTTTGTGCTCATCAGTCACACCAGCCTCACGAGTAACAGACGCACTCTAGAGATCGTCGGGTATCTCACGGTAACTCCGCGCTATGACCAGGGGTCACTCAACGACAGCCGCTCGGCTGCCGCCACCCCCGGCGGCGGCCCCACCCCGCACCTGGGCGTCTTGGGGCCTGAATGACACCACGACACAGCCGCAGGCCAGGACAAACGCATCCCACTGCTCGGGGCTCGTCAGGATCAGGACGCGCCCCACAGGGCCATTCCGACTTGTTCTGCAGCGGTCCGAGCTGCTTCCTCCACGACGTGCTGGTAGCGGGCGGTGACGCGGGTGTCGGAGTGGCCGAGGAGACGCATGGCGAGGCCTGCAGGCACCCCTTGGACCAGGAGGAGCGTGGCGGCCGTATGGCGCGCGTCGTGCAGGCGAGCGTCGCGGACGCCGGCCCGCCGGAGGATCCGGTGCCACTCGGCAGAGTCGGTCTCTTTTCGGATGGGAGTTCCGTCCTCCCGGGCGAACACGAGCCCGCGGTCGGCCCACCGGCTGCCGGCTCGAAGCCGCTCGGCTGCCTGCGCGGCGGCGTGGCGACGGAGCGGCTCGACCATGGGTCCTGGCAGCGCCAGCACCCGCCGGCCGGCGGCAGACTTGACGGGTACGAACACCGGGCCGCCGCCGTGGCGTGACGGGCAGCGGCCAGGGTCACGCCCGCACGTCGGGGCCGCCTCAGCGGCCGCGCAGCCGTGCTGCCAGGGGAGGTGCTGCAGCTGGGCCCGCACAGTGAGTCGGCCCGCGTCGAGGTCGAGGTCCGACCAGCGCAGACCGAGGGCTTCGCCCTGGCGCAGCCCGAGTGCGAGGGCCACGGACCAGCGTGCCGCGTTCCGCCCGCCCGCGGCGACGCCGAGGACCTTGCGGGCGTCGGTCGCGCTCAGCGGCTCCACCTCCGGGGCTTCGTAGCGAGGCGGCCGGGACACCAGCACGGGGTTGCGGGCCAGGTGACCGCGCTCGACCGCTGAGTTGAGCGCCGCCGATAGTGTCCTGCGTACGTGTGCGGAGGTCGCGGGACCGGCGCCAGCGGCCAGGATTGCCAGCCAGAGCTTGTCAACGTGCTCGGCAGAGAGCCGGTCGAGGCGGACGGTGCCGATCGCCCGAAGGATGTGGCGTCGGTCGGCCCGGTACCCCTCGAACGTCTTGGCGCGGGCGCCTGCCGTCACCCTGGTCGCGATCCACGCATCGAGCCACTCCGTCACGGTCAGCGGACGGTCGCCCGCGTACCCACCGTCCCGCTGGCGCTCCAGGCGCTTGACCTTCTCCGCCACCTCCCGCTTCGTGGTCCCACGTACGTGCTTGCGCCGGCGCCGCCCTTCGGCGTCAAGTCCGAAGCTGACCCAGCGCTGATGTCCCGGGACGTGGTGTAGCTCGACGGTGCCGGCGTGATGATCGGCGTGGGTCGAGGTGCGGCTGTCAGGCGATGGCGAGGGGCTGCTCCAAGATGGCGACGGGTTCAGTCTGCCTGGGTGCGCTGAGGGCTGCCATCGATTCCTCGGAAAGGTAGCGCCGCTCGGCGACTTGCCACTCGTCGTGAGCCTCGACGATCACCGCGGTCACCAAGCGCAGGGCGGCGGCGTCGTTGGGGAAGATCCCGACGACTCTGGTGCGCCGCTTGATCTCGGCGTTGAGGCGTTCGATCGGGTTGGTCGACCAGATCTTGCGCCAGTGCGCCTGGGGGAAGGCCGAGAACGCCAGGAGGTCTTCGGTGGCGTCGGCGAGCATGACGGCCACATCGGGGAACTGCGCGTTGAGCATCGCGGTGATCTCGGTCAGCTGGGAGCGGACATGGCCGGCGTCGGGCTGAGCGAAAACGGTGCGGATCGCCGCAGCGACCATCTCGGTCGATGCCTTCGGCACGCGGGCGAGCACGTTCTCCGTTTACTGGCCTTCGGGGTCGGTCTTCCCGGCGGCGGCGTGAGGGTCCACCTGCGTCGTTGAGCGGGGGTGGAAACTCGCTTCGAGGGGGGCCCTGTGGGCGTTCGTGTTGTGGGGGTGGGAGGCGGTCACCGTCTTGTCGGTGAAGGCCCGGTCATAGAGACAGCGAACCGGTGGCTGGCGCATCTGGAGAGCCGGAACTTCGCTGCGGCGACGGTGCGGGGTTACGCGTTCGACGTGATGAACTTCGGTCGCTTCCTGGACGAGCGGTCGATCGTGCTTGGCGATGTCGGTGCGCAGGACGTGTTCGACTGGGTCGAGTGGCAGGGCCGCCCGTCGGCGGCTCGGGGCCGGCAAGTGGTGAGCCTGACTGCGAGGCGGGGACCGGCGGCAGCGACGTTGAACCGTCGGATTGCCGCGGTCCGTGGCTTGTTCGAGTTCCTGGTCATGACCGGCGGCCGCGACACGAACCCGGTGCCGTCTCCGCGCCGCTCGAGCGGTCTTCGCCGGGCCCGGTCGGGGCTGTTGGGGCATGTGCAGGGCAGACGGTCGACGCAGGGCGGCAGGTTGGTCCGCCAGGACCGACGGTTGCCGGAGAGCGTCCCGGCCGACGATGTCGAGGTGTTCCTGGCCGATCTTGGCACCCGGCGGGACCGGTCGATCGTGTTGTTGATGTTGCTGGGCGGTCTGCGTGTCAGCGAGGTCCGCTCCCTGCGTCTGGCTGACATCGACATGGGTATGCGCCAGGTGTTGGTGACGGGCAAAGGCGCGAAGCAGCGTCTGGTGCCGGTCGAACGGACCTTCTTTGCGGAGCTGTCTGGCTATCTCCGCCACGAACGCCCCAAGGGTCTGTCGACTCCGGAGTGTTTCGTGGTGTTGCGCGGCCCGACCACGGGGCGAGCGATGACCGAGGCGGGGATGCGACGGATCTTTCGCACCCACCGGTCCCGGTCGGGAGCGACCCGGGTCCGGCCCCACCGGCTCCGTCACACGTTCGGGACCGAGCTCGCCCAGGCCGGGATCGATCTGCTGGTGCTGCGCGACCTGATGGGCCACGCCCACGCAGAAACGACCGCCGGCTACATCCATCTCAGCGATGAAACCGTCGCCTCGGAGTGGGCCCGAGCCAAGGAGGCCATGCGATGACCGCCCTGGCCGCGCTCGTCGACACGAGCAGCGGCGACCTCTTGGACGGCTATCGGGAGTGGGTGTCGTCGTTGCCGATCCAAGCGTCGGTCCGCCAGGATCGGATCTGGCGGGCCGGTCGGTTCCTGGCCGCGCATCCCGATCCGGCGGTGTGGATGGGACGCCCGACCCGGGCCCGGCTGGCGGACCTGCACCGTGTGAAGGCGTGGCCGTTCGCCACGTGGCTGTTCGTGACCGGCCGGATCCGGCCGGACCTCGAGCTGGTCGCTGCGAAGCCGTGCGGGGTTGACCTGCCCGCAGTGTGGGCGGCAGCGAACGCCGCGGATGTTGAACGGGTGGCGGCCAGCGGGGTCGGGATGGGGTGGAGCGAGAGCTGGATCCATCAGGTCGCCGTGCTCGCCCTGAGCTTGGTCGCGGTCGTGGCCGGCAAGACCCTCGACCAGCTCGGCGACGCCGACTTCGACCAGGTCATCACGGAGTGCGAGCGGGCGGCGGGGATCTCGGCGTCGGCCCGGTTCCGGCTCCACACCAGGATCTTCGCTCTGCGCCACATCTGCTTCCAGCTCGGGGTCTGCGACACCACCCCCCGCAAGGCTGGGCCGTCCGCACGTTCCGCCGCCCAGCACGCCGAGACGATCCGCCAGCCCGACATCCGCCGCGAGGTCGTCCGCTACGCAACCACCATCACCCCGGTGCTGCGACCAATGACGGTGCAGATGCGGATCAAATCGATCCGGGTCCTCACCGACTGGCTCGCCGAGCACCACCCAGGCGTCGTCCGTCTCGACCAACTGACCCGCACCGAGCACATCGAACCGTTCCTGGCCTGGGCACGTCACCGGCCCTGGCGAGGCGCCCGCGGTGAGGGTCGAACCGTCAGCCTCACCCAATACCATCACGACGTCATCGACCTGCGCGTGTTCTTCGAGGACATCGCCGAGTGGGAATGGGCATCAGCCCCGCACCGACGACTGTTCTTCCTCGCCGACCTGCCCCGCCTGCCCCAGCCGCTTCCACGAGGACTCGCCCCCGACGCAGACCGCGACATCATGGCCGCTGTCGCCGGTCTCGACGATGTCTTCGCCCGGACCGGGCTGATCGTGTTGCGGGCCACCGGCATGCGCATCGGCGAGCTCCTCGATCTCGAGCTCGACTGCATCGTCGACTTCGGGAGCCACGGCACATGGCTCAAAGTCCCGCTCGGGAAACTCGGGACCGAACGGATGGTCCCGCTCGACCCTGCCCCGCTCCACGCCCTCGACGCCTGGATCACCGCCCGGGGCCCCCAACGCTCCCTCATCCATCCCCGCCACGGGCATCCCGCCGACTTCGTGTTCGTGGAACGAGGCCGGAAGATCGGCGCCCACCGGATCCGCCAAGGACTCAACCAGGCCGTCCTCGACAGCGGGATCACCACCACCGCCGGCCGGCCGCTGCGCGTCACCCCCCACCAGCTCCGCCACACCTTCGGGACCTCGCTGGTCAACGCCGGGATGGGACTCCCGGCGCTCATGGCCCTCCTCGGACACGTCACCCCCGACATGACATTGCGCTACGCCCAAGTCGCGTCGCCGACCGTCCGCGCCGCCTACGAGACCGCCATGAGCAAAGTCCGCGCCAAACGGCCCCTCTTCGTCCTGCCCGCCGGCGGCGGCCACAGCGTCCCCTCCAAGATCGACTGGCTGCACTCCGAAATGCTCAAGACCCGTGTCGCCCACGGGTTCTGCTCCCGGGAACTCACCGCCGGCGCATGCCCCTACGCCAACATCTGCGAACAGTGCGACAACTACGTCCCCGACCCCGCCCACACCGAGGTCCTGGCCGGCCAGCTTGACGACATCCGCGCCCTCACCGCCGACGCAGAGCACCGCGGCTGGGACACCGAAGTCGCCCGCCACCGCCGAGTCGAGAAAGCCCTCGAGCAACACCTCCGAACCGTCAGCCGACAGAACACACCTTGACCTGCCCCCGAGGGCCGGTTAATGCGCATGAAGTGAACCCGGCAGCGCTGCCATGAGGCGCCGATGAAGCTGGCGTCGATCGCGGCGCGCAGGCCGGCGTGATGGTCGGAGATTACCAACTGGACCCCGGCGAGGCCCCGGGCTTTGAGGCTGCGGAAGAACGCCTGCCAGAACGGCCCGGCCTCGCTGTCACCGATGTCGACCCCGAGCACTTCGCGGGCGCCGTCAGCGCGGACGCCGGTGGCGATCACGACCGCCCTCGACACGACCCGGCCGCGGATTCTGGCTTTGATGTAGGTGGCGTCGACGAACACGTAGGGGAACTCGCCCTCGATCGGCCGGCCCCTGAACGCCTCGAGGTCGGTGTCGAGCTCGGCGCAGATCCTCGACACCTCGGACTTGGAGATCCCCGACGCCGCGCCGAGCGCTTTGACCAGGTCGTCGACTTTCCTCGTGGACACCCCGTGCACGTAGGCCTCCATCACCACCGCGAACAGGGCCCGGTCGATCCGGCGGCGCCGCTCGAGGATCGAGGGGAAGAACGACCCGGTCCGCAGCTTCGGGATCCCCACCTCCACGTCCCCCGCAGCGGTCGTGACCAGCTTCGGTCGGTGCCCGTTGCGCAGGGCCGTCCGGGTGGTGCTGTGCTCTCCGGGGGCGGCGCCGATCGTGGCAGACAGCTCCACCTCGATCAGCTCTTGGAGCACCCAGGCCAGGCTCGTGCGGACAGTGTCAGTGATGTCGCCGGCGGTGATGGCGGCGAGCAGGGCGGGCAGGTCATGATCGGTGAGGGTCACCGGCGTGCTCTCTTTCGTGTGTTCCGGCAAGAACACGTCGAGCTTCACGCCGGTGGCCCACCTCACAGGTGGACCCGCCAGCTACACCACGAGGCGGGACTCAATCGACCCAGCCCTCCCAGGCCCCGTCCGGGCCGCGGTGGATCGATGACCTCCCGTTCGCCGCCTTGGTCATCACGCCGCTCCCAGCCGGGCGACGAACTCCTCGATCGAACGGCGCGGCACGCACCTTGAACGCCCGATGCGCACGCCCTCCAGCTCTCCCGCAGCCAGCAGTTGGAACACCCGTGATCGCGACACGCGCAGCTCCCGGGCGGCCTCGACCACCGTGAGCAGGCTGCCGCCGGTCGGCTTCGCCAAGGCTGCCTCCACCTGCTCGATGGCGTCCCGCAAAGCTTCCAGCTCGGCGGCCATAGCGACCTCAGCCCGCCGCAGCCGGGCCAGCGCCAGCGAAGGATCAACCGGACCGCCAAGGCGAGAAGAAGAAGAAGCTGCCATCGGGCTCCTCGGCGGCACCTTCGGCCGCCCTCGCGCTATGGCAAAGCCGACGCCAGCAGCGGGGCTCGGAGCACTCCGTGGACGATTCCAGCGGCCCAGGTCCGTCGAGCCAGTGGCTACCACGTGGCTACCACGGCTCTCCGGCGACCCGCCCCGGAGGTGCTCTACAAGCCCTCTACCAGGGCTTTTGCGTGGAGACGATGGGACTCGAACCCACGACCCCCTGCTTGCAAAGCAGGTGCTCTAGCCAACTGAGCTACGTCCCCGAGCGCACGGTCCGATTCCGGCAACCAACGTGTTCCGGGACCCGATCCTGCCTGCGAGACGGCCAGCGTAGCCCGGCACCGACCGCCGCCCGCCGATGAGTTGCGGCCCCCGCCGGCGTCTGACCGGGTGACGTGACCGCAGAGGGAGGACGACCGTGGGCAGGATCACCGTGACCGAGTTCGTGACGCTGGACGGGGTGGCCCAGGCACCGGGGCAGCCCGACGAGGACCGGGACGGAGGGTTCGCCCACGGTGGCTGGGAGGCGGCAATGCCCGACGAGGACGCCGCCCAGGTCGTGGTGGAGGAGGCCAGCGCCATGGACGCCCTCCTGCTCGGCCGGCGGACCTACGACATTTTCGCCAACTACTGGCCGGGCGCGCCGGCCGACAACCCCTTCACCGCCCTGTTGAACGGCGTGGCGAAGTACGTGGCCAGCCGGCACCTCAGCGAACCCCTGGCGTGGGAGGGCTCGACCCTGCTGGCGCAACCGGTCGAGGCGAGCGTCGCCGCCCTGAAGGAGCGCCACGAGGAGATCCACGTCATCGGCAGCCTGGACCTGGTCCAGTCGCTGCTGCGCGCCAACCTGGTCGACCGGCTGAACCTGTGGGTGTACCCGGTGCTCCTCGGCGAGGGCAAGCGGGTGTTCGCCAGCGGCACGGTGCCGGCGGCGCTGCGCCTGACCGGGTCGGTCAGCTACGGCAGCGGCACGATCCACGCCACCTACGAGACCGTCGGGGCGCCGAGCTACGGCGACCACGGCGCCGGCGCCCCGTCCGGCTGAAGGGGGCTACGCCGGCGTCCCCACCGCCTCACGGGGCGACGCGGCCCCCAGGCGGCGGGCCCGGGTGTGTCGGTTCTCCGGGACGGGCAGGCCGAGGTTGCCCCGCAGCGTGTCGGACTCGTACTCGGCGCGCACGAGGCCGCGGTCACGGAGGATGGGCAACACCTCCCCCACGAACCGCCGGAACTGCTCCGGGTGTCCGACGTGGATGTTGTAGCCGTCCAGGGCCCGCACCTCGAACCAGTGCGCCATCACGTCGGCGACGGTCTCGGGGGAGCCGACGAAGGGGGTCGGCTTGGGGCCGGACACGGCCATGACCGTCTCGCGCAGGGTGTAGCCGTTGGCCCGGGCGAGGGCGTCGATCTTCTCGGCCTGGGTGCGGAAGCTCAGGGCGGCCACGTCGAGCACGTCGGGGAAGGGGGCGTCGAGGTCGTACTGGCGGAAGTCGTGCCAGCCGAAAGGCCGGCCGAGCTCGGCCAGGGCGCGGTCGAAGTCGTGGTCGGCGAGCTGGTAGTGCCGTTCGATCTCCCGGGCCTCGGCGTCGGTGTCGCCGACGAACACGCTGACACCGGGGAGCACGACGAGGTGGTCGGGGTCCCGGCCCTTGGCTGCGGCGCGCGACTTGATGTCCTGGTAGAACGCCTGGCCCGCCTCGACGGTGGCGGCGTGGGTGAAGATGCCCTCGCCGATGGTGGCGCCGAGGTCGCGGCCCTGCTCGGAGTCGCCGGCCTGGAAGATCACCGGCTGGCCCTGCTTCGAGCGTTCGATGTTCAGGGGGCCGACCACGGCGAAGTGCTCGCCCCGGTGGTCCAGGCGGTGCTGGCGGGTCGGGTCGAGGAAGCGGCGGGTCGCTCGGTCGCGGGGGAACGCATCGTCCTCGTAGGAGTCCCACAGGGCCTGGCAGACCCGGACGTGCTCGAGGCCGCGGCCGTAGCGGGTGTCGTAGTCGTAGTGCTCGTCGCGCCCGTAGTTGCCGGCGGTGCCGGCGTCGCCGCTCGTGACCACGTTCCAGC
>CAJCHX010000881.1 GCA_903970215.1 Acidobacteriaceae bacterium | reverse complement strand
CAGCGGGCGGTCGCCCTTCACCACGTTGTTGGTGGCGTAAGGATTGGTGAGCGTGGCCGGGACGCCGATCTGGTCGACCACCCGCCAGCGGTCCTGCGCGTTCGGGTTCGGCAGAGCGACCGCATCGGGTGTGGGCAGCCGGTTGGGGTCGCAGTCGGGCTCGTCCTGGACACGGTCGGTGTGACCTGGCCGACGTCGTTTGGGGTGGATTGGATCGTCGGTGCAGGCTGAGTTGGCATTGGGCGGGGCCGTGTTGGGTCGGGCTGCGTCGGCCGGAGTTGGGGTGCCTGGCGTCGCGTTGGTTCGCGGCGCGTCGGCTGGCGTGGCGGCACGTGACGCCGCGTTGGGCTGCCCTCCGTCAGTCGGCGTCGCGGCGGCTGGCGCGGCAAATTCGGCGGCGGCGGGCGGCGGGCTCTCGTCGGCCTGTGCGCATGGAGCCGCCCCACACATCGTCGCGACCACGCTTGCCGTCAAGACGCGCCGTGCCCCCCTCATCGCGACACCCGCTGCGGGCTCGCGGTCGTTCGCAGCCACAGTCCGCGGTTCGGGACGTGGAACGGGTGGCACATCAGGCAATCCGAGGTGACTTTCGCCGAGCTGCCGGTTCCTCCATGACATTCGCGGCACCGGGAGATACCCGGGATCAGGATGTCAGTGGCGTGCTTGGATTCAGGCGCGTGGTTATGGCAGGACACGCACGTCTCCGAGACGTGAGCCGCGTGATCGAACCGTGCCCCGGGCATCCAATTCGCGGTGAGCTGAACAGGCTCGACGCGCCACTGCTCCAGCCCGCTCAGCCCGGGAACCCGCGTGACTTCGTGACAGCTGGCGCAGACCCGCTTCTCGAGCAGCTCGCGTGCGATTTTCAAGGATTGCGTGTCGACCCAATCCCGGGCTCGACGTTGCTCCGCCTCCGACATCGCGCGTTGCTCGTTCCCAGGCCGCCGGGCCTGCCGACCGCCACCGAAGCTCGTGGCGCCGGCACTCTGCTGGAGGTACTCGTGGCTGAAGTGCTCCCGCAGGGTCTTGTAGACCGCCTCGAGATTGCCGTGCGGCACACCGCTCGTGGGATCGTGCTCATCGAACAGCAGGCTGTGGCAGCCGCTGCAGTTCGTCTCCATGCGGATGGGAAGCATGTCGCGGCCGCTCGAATTGGGCCGGTGACAATCCTGGCAGCCCAGAATCCGCTCGCCGGTCGGGGACTTCACCCCTTTCGGGTCGAGATGTTGTGCGTGTGAAAATTTCAGGTGCGAGCGCTCGACAAAGTGATCGGGATCGTCGCGGTCCAGGCGAATGGCGCGCCAGGGCGACGCGGTTTCGCTCGTACCGATGCTGGCGAGCACGGTCAGCCTGAATTCCGGGTGGTCCGTGCCGAAGTCAGACGCATTGCGCACCTTCGTGTCCGGTTTCTGGTGGCCCAGGTCGGCATGGCAGTCCGTGCAGGCTCGTGGATCGCGTTGTACGAGGGTCGCGGGTTGTTTGTGCTCCATGTGACACGACGTGCACTGCCTCCCTTCAAACAAGGACACGTCGGCGGTGCGAATATCGACGTGATGTTGGACGGTGGCGTGGCATCCGAGGCACTCCTGGTCGCGGACCGCCTCGAACGGTTTCACGTGGCAGGCATCGCAGCGGTTGCCGATCGATTGGTGTGCCGTGTGCAGAGGGCCCGGGGACCAGAGCGCGTCACTCGGCAACAGTGGAGTGGCGCGTAACGGGTCTTGTATTCCCGGCATCACGACGCCGCTCAGCGGCAGGAGGAGAAACAGGGCCGCGAACCCTAAAGAGAGCGCCCAGGACCAGGGGCTCATTCGCGGTCCCGGGGCTAGTGTGTCCGGGCGCTCGTAGTCGACTTCTCCATTCTCGCTAACAGGCTCGTAAACCTCGAGAATGACAGCCCGACGCGACCGGGATGGACGCACGGTCAGCTTCGCCGCGCCGATCTGCAACACGTCGCCCGGCTTCAGCGCCGCCCGGACTTCGCGGCGTCCATTGACACCGACTCCCCTGCTGCTGACCGCCGTAACCCGCAGCCCACCCATTGCGCTGGCCGTCAATACGGCGTGTCGGTCGTCGACTCCGGGCGCAGTGAGCTGGAGGTGTTGACTGGGACCATGGCCGATCGTCAGTTTGCGGGTGTGTAGAAGAAGTCCGCTCGCCGCCGCCGTGGTCTTGGATGCGCCCCCGACGGGAGTCTTGCGTAGTAGGCAAAATCGCACGCGCTCACCAGTACAGAAATACAGTGATCACGTGGGTAAACAGCGCTGCCAGCAGTGCGCAACACACCGGCACATGAAT
>CAJCHX010000880.1 GCA_903970215.1 Acidobacteriaceae bacterium | reverse complement strand
GGCTTTGCTGCCATATCCGAAACACTACCGCATCCATCCCGCAAATGTGGTGACTACGCTGCCAACGATCAAAAAAGCCGGAATCCCCGATCAACACAGGGATCCGGCCTCTAAACAAGCTGACTACGCGGGGAACTTCGGTCTAGATCGAGATTCGCCGGCCTGGCCCGCCGAGGTCACGCTGACCATTGCTTCCCGGTCTGTCCCCCGTCATCCGCCATGTCACAGCGCCTACTCGTCAAGCTGGCCGACTTTGTCGCTCCGTTGGCCATCGTCGCCGTCATCCTGGCGCGGCTGGTCCCGAGCCGCACGCTGTCCGGTGACAGCGATTGGCTGCTGGCCGCACTCGTCCTTGTGACCGCGGTTCAGATCGATCCGCGCCAGCTCTCAGGCCTCAGGCGGCGGCTGCCGGTCATCATCGGCTTGGCGGTTGGTGTCCTGCTCGTCGACACCGCGCTGGCCTGGCTGGTCAGCCGGCTCTTCACCGGTCCCACCCGAGACGGGATCCTGTCCCTTGGGCTGGCCTCGACCGAGGTCGCCAGTGTCGGACTGATCGGTCTGGCGGGTGGGGAGACGGTGCTCGCGCTCGGGATCCTGACCGTCTCGCTCGTCGTGTCGGCGATCCTCGGGCCTCTGCTCGCCGGGACGCTCGCCCACACCACCGGAGGCGGCGGCTCGCTGGACGTCCTCGGCCGCTTCGCGATGGTCGTCTTGCTTCCGCTCGCGGCCGGTCTCGCGATCCGAGCTGCGCGGCCGCAGCTGCAGCGCGTGGAGGGCGAAGCCAACGGTCTGTCGGCGCTGGCGGTCTGTGCCCTGCTCTACGCCGCGGTCAGCGGCGTCTCCGGCGGCCACCAACTGCTCAACGGGCTGTTGGGAAGCGCGATCTTCATCATCGTCGCGGCCGCGTTCGGGGGCGTCCTCGCTCGTGGCCTACGCGCTGGGGGACTGAGGCTTGACCCGGCGGTCGTCGTTTTCACCACCACACTCCGGGATTTTGCCGTCGCGGCCACGCTCGCCCGGCAGGCCTTCGGGTCGGCGGCGGCGGGGGTCGGTGGTGTGTACGGCGCGCTGATGCTGCTCACCGGAGCATGGGCGGCGACCCTGTTGCGGCGTCGCGCAGCTCGCACACGGCCCGCATGAACCACATCCCAACTGTCGCTGACCTTGAGACAGCGCGCGGCCGACCTCGCGCAGGCCGCCGCCGTCCCGTTCGAGGCGCTCGACCTGCTCCGCCTCAGACGGATGAACGACCGCGATGCCGGTCCGCCTCCAGACGCGGCGCGAGGAGTACTCCTCCCAGCGGTATGGGCCGAGCGCGGCGTGGGTATGGCAAGCGAGCGTGCGTCGTGCATGCCGGGGGCCGGTGCGGCGCCGAGACGGGTCCGTTGCGCCTACCCGCACCACTGGCGTGATGGCTCGCGCGTGACGTTGGGGCATCAATAAGGTCTGGGGCTTGAGTGTGACGTTCGAACGTCTGGGATCGACTGCGGTGCGGCTCCTGCCGACAGCGCTGCTTGATCTGGTCGCGCGGCTCCAGCGCCCCCTGGCTCGGCATGCGGCGTCTGCGAAGTGGCGTCGGTACTACGGCAAGCAGTTCGTCTCGGCCGTCGATCCCGACGACGATCTGATGCATTACACGATGGATTTCGCAGCGCGTGAGCATTCGTCGCTGCGCTACTACCACGGGGTCCGCATGTACCTCGAGGGCGGAAAGTGGAACTGCGCCGAGGTCGAGAAGGTGCTCGGCGACGTCGGCTTCAGATTGGCTGATGCCCGCTCGATGCTCGAGTTTGCCTGCGGCTACGGCCGCTTGACGCGGCACTTCGTCTTCATGCTGCCGCCCGCGCGGATCACCAGCTCTGACATCGATCCCGGTGCGGTCGCGTTCGTTTGCGACCGGTTCGGAGTGGACGGATTCGTCTCGACGACCGCTCCCACGGAGCTGCGCCACGATCGCCGTTACCAACTGATCGTCGTCGTGTCGCTCTTCAGCCATCTCCCGCTCGACAGTTGGGGCGCGTGGCTGGCGCAGCTGCACGCCTTGCTTGAGGACGGCGGGCTGCTGTTGTTCTCGACGCTGGGGACGTATGCCTACGACGTCAATATCCCGTCTGAGGCTCGCGACCGGTTCGCGTCTCCGGTGGACGGCTTTCACTACGACACCGACAACGAGACCCGTGGCAGGCTTTCGGGCGAGCACTACGGGATCACGTACGTCGACGAGGCGTTCGTCCGGCGGACCGTGGCCGACGCCTTCGACGGCGAGTTGGTGACCTTCGTGCCGCGGGCGCTCAATGAATTCCAGGACGCGTACGTCCTGCGACGACACTGAGCGTCGCCCGGCCTGAGGCCAGCGCGGCGCCCGGGTCGGATCTGTTGCGCCAGACCGGCCTGCTCGGCCCTGGCGAGTCGCAGACCCGTCTGCAGACTTGCGACCTCGCGGGGCTCATCGTCCGCCAGCGCTCGAAGTCGACGCTGTCCGTCGCGGCGTCCTGCCTGCGCAGCACGATGTCACTGTGGGTGATCGCGGGCGACCCGCAGCCGAATTCAAGGACGCGTTTGCCTTCCCAGCGCCCGTACCGCGCGTGAAAGTACATGGCTCATCGCCCTCAAGCCCAACATCCGCGTCTCTGCGATCGTCGCGGTCTGGGCGTCAGCCGGTCGCCTGATTGCGGTCTGGGATGCTCAACGGCTCACGAGGGTTCGGTCGGTCATGTCGGTCAAGCAGGCGCGTGAGCTCGCTGTGCACGTGACCGTCGAGCGCGGGCGGTGGGTCGCCCTCGTCGGCTCACCCGCGCTGTGACGCGGCTGCGTGCTGGCCCAGGTCGGCGAGGGACAGCGGGTGCGTCGGCGGACAGTCGATGATCTGCTCCGACTCGGCGGTGAGGTCGCCCGCAACGTGGAGCAGTTCGCCGGAGCGCAGCAGCCGCCAGCCGGGATCGTCATCCATCCGCTCGGTCGCCACGACGATCGACGGTCGATCTGCGAGCGCGTCCGCGGTGACACGCATCCGGTCTGGCCGGTGCTCGCCGGCATGGTCCAGCGGGGCATCGCCGCGGTGTCCGCCGGGAAG
>CAJCHX010000879.1 GCA_903970215.1 Acidobacteriaceae bacterium | reverse complement strand
CCCGCCGCGCGCCCGTCACCGACGCCGCCCTGCGCGAGGTCGCAGCGACCGAGACGTGGCTCTGCGCACCGGAGGGGCACCTCTCCCGCAGCGCCGGCGACGCCAAGCTCGCCGCCATCGGCGCACTCCCCCGCCGCCGGTGGGAGTTCGAGGGATTCGAGGTGCTCGCCGCGTTGATCGCGGCCGGGACCGGAGTCGCGCTGCTCCCCGCCGGCATCGTCGAGGCCACCGGCGGGGTGACCGGGCTGGCGCTGACCCCGCGCCTGCACCGGCGCGTGGTCACGCTCACCCGCACGACCGTGCGCCACGACCCCGCCGTCGATGCCTGCCGGCGCGCGGTGACCAGAGCGTTGGCCGCACCGGGCCACGACGCCGCCCGCACCACCGCGGCGCAAGGCGTTCATGACGGGTTGTCACGATCGTCGTAGGCTCGCCGAGTCCTCTTCCTGGAGCGGGGCTGACATGCCGGAGCACCTGATCTTCTTCCACGACGACTGGGTGACCGAGACCAGTGACGAGGGATGGCGGCAGCGCCGACACGACCCAGACCTTCGGCGGATTCGCCGCCGTCAAGGGGGCGGACGAGGCTGCGGCCCGCTACTGGGCCGGCCGGGTCGCCGTCGCCTGCGACTGGCTCCAGGAGGTGCGGAGCTTCCGGAGCCCGACGCAGGTCCCGCCGCGCGAGGCCGACGCCGCGCCCGCGGAACCCTCGGGAGGATGAATTCCCGGCAGGGGACTGCTAGTCCAGACAGAACTCGTTTCCCTCGACGTCCTGCATGACAAGGCATGCCTCGTTCTCGTCGTCAGCCGGGAGCAGGCGCACTCGCCGAGCGCCGAGGGGTATCAGCCGAGCCGCTTCCGTCTCCAGCGCCGCGACTCGCTCATCTCCCGTGAGCCCCACGCCGACCCGCACGTCAAGGTGGAGCCGATTCTTCACCGTCTTGCCCTCGGGTACCCGCTGGAAGAACAGCCGCGGGCCGACGCCGTCGGGGTCCTGGCAGGCCCACGTCGACCCTTGCTGCTCGACCGGGAGCGAGGCCTCGAACGCATCCCACGAATCGAACCCCGGTGGGGCGGGGGGATCGACGTACCCGAGAGTGGCCTTCCAGAACTCCGCGACGGCTCTCGGCACCGCACAGTCGAAGGTCACCTGCACCTGTTTCACGCCTGGCATGGGACCAGGGTATGGCCAGATCCGTTCGGTCTGCCCGGTGGCTCAGTGGTGCCGGGGTCAGAGGTCGTTGACCTTCAGCTCGTTGCGGACGTGGGTCACTCCCGGGGCACCCCAGGCGGCGTGGGTCGCCTGCCGTCCCTCGGCATGGGACGTCACAGAGCCGGTGAGGGTGATGGTGCTGCCCATGACGCCGACGTGGATACGCGAGGAATCGAGCGCGGCGTTGCGGCGCAGAGCCGCGGAGATCTTCTCCGTCGCGTCGGGTGCGGAGATCGTGACCTTCGGCTTCAGCTCGATGCGGTTGCGCACGTCGCGCACACCGGGCAGCGCCCCGATGACGCGCTCGACGCCCTTGCGCTCGTAGTTCCAGGTGACGGTGCCGGTGAGGGTGATGACGTGGTTGCTGACCTCCGCCTTCACGGCGCCGTCGGGTGCATAGAACGTGTGGGCGAGCACGGCCGCGGCCTCCCGGGCGACATCGGCGTCCTGCTTCGGCGCCCAGTCGTGGTGCACGTCGATCTCGTCAGCCACTGCGGACACGCCGCGTACGCGCAGCGCCGCCCGAACCGCCGCGATCCTCTCCGGGTAGGAATCGACCTGCCCGGACAGCGTCACCGCACCGTCGTTGATCGAGACGCCGATCTGGTCTGCCCTGATGCTCGGGGTCCATCGGATCTCCTCGGTGACAGCCTTGACGAGTTGATGGTCGGTTTGGTGCTGGGTGAGTGTCATGGCCCCACCGTGGGCCGGTCCTGGCGACACCGACAGGGTCTTAATACCTGAGAAGTGGAGCCGCAGTGCCTCTGCTCCGCTCCACAACCCCGGCTACGGTTACCTGGACTGGGCACCACAGTCGGTTCGGATCAGGCGCGGCCGCCAGGGCTGCCGCGCCGTGGAGCGCCACGCTCCCCGCCGGGCACCTCGGGGCGTTGCGCCAGCTGGAGCCCTCATGACCGAACAGCCCGTCGACCAGGGGCACGCACTCAACGTTCCGCACGACCGACATGGCTGGCGAATCGTGCTCGACCAGATCGAGCGCCATCACAGCGAGTGCGACTTCTGCGCATCGGGCCTGGCGCACATGAGCCACTCGCGTCGTCCCTACCTGAGGGCGACGAGGGTGCCCGACCGAGCCAGCGGATCGATACTGACCTGGATGAGACCGCGGTGGTGGACCCCGCGACTCCGACCCACGCAGCACGACGGCCCACGCGACGCCTCAGCGCGGGGGCGGTGACGCATGCTGGCGTGGGTCGTCGATCGTGCTGGACCCATCGACACGGGTCCCTTGGCTCAGGTCGACCTCGCGAGCCCCTCCCCCGGTCAGGGGGAGGTCAGGATCCGAATAAGGTGTTGCGGGGTCTGCCGCACCGACCTGCACCTGGCCGAGGGCGACCTGGCGCCGCGACGCGCGGAGATCACGCCGGGCCACGAAATCGTCGGCGTCGTCGAGACCCGTGGGCCGGGTAGCGATCGTTTCGCGATCGGTGAACGGGTCGGGGTCCCATGGCTGGCCGGCACAGATGGCACGTGTCGCTTCTGCCGCAGCGGACGGGAGAATCTGTGCCTGAGCCCGACCTTCACGGGGTGGGACCGCCCTGGCGGGTATGCGGAGTTCTGCCTCGCCGACGAGCGGTTCTGCTACCCGCTGCCGCAGGGCATCAGCGACGAGCAGGCGGCGCCGTTACTGTGCGCCGGGATCATCGGCTACCGGTCGCTGCTCGTCTCGGGTGTTCGGCCGGGCGGAAAGCTCGCGATCTACGGTTTCGGCGGCAGCGCCCACCTCACCGCTCAACTCGCCCTGAACCTGGGGATGACGGTGCACGTGCTGACCCGGGGGGAACGCAACGCGGCGCTCGCCACCGAACTCGGCGTCGACTCGGTCGGCGGACCTGCCGAGCCACCGCCGGAGCCGGTCGACGGAGCGATCCTGTTCGCCCCCGCCGGCGAGCTGGTCGCGCCGGCTCTGGCCGGCCTGGACCGTGGTGGCACCCTGGCCGTTGCCGGCATCTGGCTCAGTGACATCGAACGGATCCGGTATCAGGAGGAGCTCTTCGAGGAGCGGGTTCTCCGGAGCGTCACCGCCAACACGCGTCGCGACGGGGAGGAGTTCCTCCGCCTCGCCGAGCGGTACACGATCACCGCGACGATCCACCCCTATCCGATGCAGCAGGCGCCCCAGGCGTTGAGCGATCTCGCCCATGGACGCTTCGACGGAGCCGCCGTCCTGCACAACCCGTGACTCGACCGCGCACATCGCGCCATCGACGCCCGCCGCCCCTGCGACAGGGTGATGTCACTACAGCACCTCAGTGGTGTCCGCGACGATCTCCTCGGCACCTGACCTTCCCTCGAGTCGCCAGTGGCCGAGCCTGCACTCGATCGCGCGCAGGCCGACGTTGACCACGATGGCGGCGGTGCAGACGGCGAGAACGACGGCGTCGAGCTTGGCGGCCTGCAGCGTCCCCATCAGCCGGGTGATCAGGACACCGACCCCGTCGACCGAGACGAGCACCTGGCCGCTGACCGCACCGATCAGGCTCAGGTTCTCCCCGACGCGCAGGGCGGTGATGAGCTCGGGCACGATCGCCGGAAGCACGAAGCTGCCGATCGTGGCGGCTCGCCCGGCCCCCATGCTGCCGGCCGCCTTGAGGAGCTGCGGGTCGACGCGGGACGCTGCGGCCACCACCGTCGGCACGATCGGCAGCACGACGTGCGAGACCCCGAACGCGATCTCGGTCGGCCGGCCGGTGCCGAGAGCGACCACGAACAGCCGTGCCACCTCGCGGGTGCTACTCAGTACGAGCGCACCGCGCTCCTGGGACTCATCCCAGGCTGGCGCACGCGCACCGTAGGAGAGGAGTGACACTGCGGGATGCGCCGACCGAGTCGGGTCAGGCCTTCGTGAACACCGCGGTGGCGACGAGGTGATTGTGTACGCCAGCGCCCATCTTGGTCCATGCCAGCCCCCATTGGGTGCGGTCCAGGTCGCCCTCTGCGGTCACTGTGACAGCGCCTGGCGTCGCCGAGTTGACGGTGGCGAGCGGCTCCAGCGGGTGGGTCTGCCCGACGGCGGTGAACGTCCCCACCAGAGTGAGCTTGCCGTCGGCGGCAGGCTTGACCCCGGTCAGCGTGTAGGTGAACGTCGGGTATTTCGCGACGGCGAAGAAATCGTCGGTGAGCAGGTGGGCGTCTCGCTTGGCCATGCCGGTGCTGACCGAGGCCGGATCGATCACCAGGGTTCCGGTCACGCTGCCGTCTTCGGTGGCCACACCCTTGCCCGAGACGGCCTTCAACGTGCCCTTGACCGGGAGGACCCACATCGCCTTGGTGGTGAAGGTGATGCTGGTCGCGGCTGGGTCCAGTGTCCACGCGCCCACATAGGCTGCCAAAGGCGTCTCTGTCATCGC
This sequence comes from Acidobacteriaceae bacterium, assembly GCA_903970215.1. Taxonomy (GTDB): domain Bacteria; phylum Actinomycetota; class Actinomycetes; order Mycobacteriales; family Mycobacteriaceae; genus Tsukamurella. The sequence goes on along the minus strand of CAJCHX010000879.1, from coordinate 1,919 downwards.
ATGTACCTCCATAGTGGAAGAGTTCCGGTCGCCGGAAGCGAAGTGCGTCCAGCACGATCTGGGTCAGGGAGTGGTTCGGCCGTGGACGGCGGGCCGCCCGCCATACGGGTCCTGGTCGCTCCACAGCGTCGTAGGCGCGGCCCGACGCACCACCGGGATGACTTCACTCGCCATCCGTTCGAGCATATCGAGTTGCTGCTCGTGCGGGATCATTGTGGGCAGGCTGAACGATTGCAGGTCGTGCCCGAAGGCCTCGTGCCAGTAAAGGACTTTTTCGACGATCTGCTGCGGTGAACCGACGAGTACAGGGCCGCGCTCGATGGCGTCGTCGATGGTCGCGAACGTCATCTCATTGCCGGCGGTGTGGTTCCCTGGCTGGTTGAAGAACGCCACGATCTGCTCGTAGGTCGGCCCGAACGCCTCCTTCGCCTTCTGTGTGGTGTCGGCGAGAAACAGGAAGCTCGACCCGGCCGCCACGTAGGCGGTGCTCGGGTCGTGGCCGTGCTCGGCGAAACGCTTGCGGTAGTGGTCGATCAGCACCGCGTAGTTGTCGCGGGGCTGGATCGCGTTGGCACTGAACAGCGGATCGCCCCACTTCGCGGCGAGCTCGGCGGACGTCAGCGTGGTGGCCGACCCGTGCCACACGCGCGGCGGCCCGGCGAACGGCCGCGGCAGGCTCGTGACCGCGTCCAACCGACCTCGGAACCGACCCTGCCAGGTGACGTCCTCCTCGCGCCACAGCCGCCGCAACAGCTCGTACTTCTCGGCCAACGCGTCCCACTGGTCGCCCGGCGTGATGCCGAACATCGGCAGCTGACGCATCTCGTTGCCCTTGCCGATGACCAACTCCAGACGGCCGCGCGAGATCTGGTCGACGGTGGCAAAGTCCTCCGCCACGCGCAGCGGATCGTGAATGGACAGCACCGAAACCCCGGTCTGGATGCGCACCCGGGTCGTGGTCGCAGCGATCGCCCCCAGTACTACCCCAACCCCGGCGCTGAGGACGGAGCCGGCGTGCCGCTCACCGATCGCGACGGCGTCGTAGCCGAACTCCTCCGCGTAGCGGACCGACGTCAGCGCCTGGGCGAACCGCTCGTCGGTGCGAACCAGGCGACCGGTGACCGGATTGGTCAACTGCGGCAAGATGTCGAGGACTTGAAACTTCATCGGGTCTCCCGCCTCGCGGGCTGACGGACCACGCGGGGTCGTCCTCCGCCGCCGAGGACGATCAGGCCCGAACGGTCTTCAGGGCGCCGGCCCAGCTCTCGAGCTGATCGAACAGCGCGGTGGCGCCGTCCGTGTGCTGGGGGCCGGGGTTGAAGGTGGAGAAGTTCTCGAAGTCGGCGAAGAGAGAGAATGACAGCTGCGTACGGACGTGAGCGATTTGCAGCTCGCTGGCGATGCCACGGAGGTGCTCGATTGCCCGGGCACCACCGAGGGAGCCGTAGGACACGAAGGCCGCGGCCTTGTTGTTCCATTCGGCGTACAGGTAGTCAATGGCGTTTTTCAGCACGCCGGACGTGGAGTGGTTGTACTCAGGGGTGACGAAGATGTAGCCGTCGTAGGACGCGATCTTCGCAGCCCACGCCTTGGTGTGCTCGTTGGCGTAAGCGCCCATCGCCGGCGGTGCCGCCTCGTCCAAGTGCGGCAGCGGGTAGTCGGCCAGATCCACGAGCTCGTAGTCGGCGCCATCGCGGCCGGAGGCCTGCTGCAGCACCCAGTCGGCCACCGCTTTGCCGTTGCGGCCGGGGCGGGTGCTGCCGAGGATGATCGCGATCTTCAGGTCGCTCATGGGTGCTCCCCAATCTATGGACATGCTGAGCCGGCCGGCCGGGCGTGTGGCAACCCGCCGCCGAAGTAATTTAACCTTCAACTTCTGCGCCGAGCCTAGCCCGCTCGGCATGAATGTTCAACTCCGG
>CAJCHX010000878.1 GCA_903970215.1 Acidobacteriaceae bacterium | reverse complement strand
GCGCGATCGCGCGCACGGCAGCCGACCGGGATCCACCGCCCACCAACAGGATTCGGTGCACCGCGGCGCTCTGCTGCTGTACGGCATCGATGCAGTACGCGAGCGAGCACAGCAGACCCTCGACCGCCGCGCGGGCGATGTTGGCCGGTGTGAGGTTGGAGCCGGTCATGCCGTGCAGCGAGCCGGATGCCCCGGGCAGGTCGGGCGAGCGTTCGCCGCCCAGGTACGGCACGAACGCCAGCCCCTCGGCACCTGCGGGCGCGGAGAGGGCCAGCGCGGAGAACTCGTCGAAGCCCACGCGCAACGCGCGCGCGGTCGCCACCAGCACCGGTGCGCCGTTGAGTGTGCAGACCAGCGGAAGGTGGTGGCCGGTCGCGTCGGCGAACCCGGCGACGATGCCCGACGGGTCGCGGGGCGGCGAGGTGGTCACCACGCTCACCACTCCGGACGTGCCGAGCGAGACGACGGCGTCGCCCGGCCGCGCGTCGAGACTCAGTGCGGCCCCGGCATTGTCGCCCGCACCTGGCCCGAGTAGCGCGCCGTCGCCGAGAGCGCGATCCGCCGCGACCGTCCCGGCCGGCTCGGCGGGCCCGAGTACGCGTGGCAGTGCGGGCCGCCTACCGCGCAGCGCGATGTCGAGCAGGTCCGGACGGTACTCGCCGGTGGCGGCGGAGAAGTAGCCGGTCCCCGACGCGTCGCTGCGGTCGGTGCCGAGCGAACCGAGTTCTCGGGCACCCGCGAGCCGCCAGGTCAACCAGTCGTGCGGCAGGCAGACCGCCGCGGTGGCGTCCGCGTGCCGTGGTTCGTTGTCCGCGAGCCAGCGCAGCTTGCTCACGGTGATCGCCGCGACCGGCACCACGCCCACCGCGTCGGCCCACGCGCCGGGGCCGCCCAGCTCGGACACGAGGTCGGCGGCCGCGGCGGCCGACCGCACGTCGTTCCACAGCAAAGCGTCCCGCACCACCGACCCGTCGGCGTCCAGGCACACCATTCCGTGTTGTTGCCCGCCGACGGAGACCGCCGCCACGTCGTGCAGTCCGCCCGCCGCCACGGCTGCAGCCTGCAAGGCCTGCCACCATCGCTGCGGATCGACCTCGGTTCCGGGAGGGTGCGGAGCCGAACCCGCGCGGACCACCGCGCCCGTCTCCGCGTCGCACACCAGCACTTTGCAGGACTGGGTGGACGAGTCGATTCCCGCGACCAAGGGCATCGACTGATCGTCGCAGAATCCGGCGCCCTACGCTTGCGGCATGATTCGGATCGGTCTGACGGGCGGCATCGGTGCGGGCAAATCGACGGTGGCGCGGGAGCTGGCGGCCCGCGGTGCGGTGATCGTGGACGGCGACAAGATCGCCCGCGAGGTGGTCGAGCCCGGGACGCCTGGGCTCGCCGCTCTCGTCGAAGCGTTCGGGGAGCGGATCCTGTCGGCCGACGGCACTCTGGACCGGCCCGCGCTCGCGGCGATCGCCTTCGCCGACGACGAGTCCCGGGCGACCCTCAATGCCATCACGCACCCATTGGTGGGCGCGCGATCGCAGCAGTTGATCGCCGCCGCGGGGCCGGAAGCCACTGTGGTGCAAGATATCCCGCTGCTGGTGGAGAACCATCTGGGCCCGATGTTCCACCTGGTCCTGGTGGTATGGGCGCCGGCCGAGGAACGGGTGCACAGGCTGGTCACCCAGCGTGGCATGCCCGAGGCGGACGCGCGGGCCCGGATTGCCGCGCAGGCCACCGATGAGCAGCGACGGGCTGCCGCCGACGTGTGGCTGGACAACTCCGGGGCGCCCGACTCGATCGGGTCGGACGTCCGCAGTCTCTGGGCCGAGCGGATCGCACCGTTCGGCGCGAACATCACCGCGGGGCGGCCAGCCGTCGACGCACCGCCGCCTGCGGATCCGGCAGCGGCCTCCGCGCGTCTGGTCGGCCGGTTGTGGGTCGCGCTCGGGTCCGACGCCGCGCAGGTCGATGTCGGAGACCTTTCGGAAGCGGCGTCAGCCGTGGTGACGCCGGCACCGGGCATCGGTGCCGAGGCCGTAGCGGAGCGGCTGGCACCCGCGGCGTTCTATCCGGTCGGCCCCGGCGTGCTGGCCGGCGCCGATCCGGCTGCGGCCAGCCGGGTCACCGTCGCCAGCTGATCGGCGCGCCCACCGACGCGAGCCAGGCTGCGACGCTGTGGCCGTGCACCGAGATGGACGAGGATGCCTCAGTGGCGATCCGGATCGCGGTCTCGGCGTCCTTCGCTCCGATCAGGCCCGCAGCGCTCGCCTCGAGCAACTCGTCGACGTCGGTCAACTCGACCGGCCGTCCTGGGTGCTCGACCAGATCGAGGTACCAGTCCTCGGTGTGCCATAGGTGGCCGTCCCGCCACACTCGCGCGACGTCGACGTACGCCCCCTGATCGCGTTCGTGACCAGGCCGGAAATGGAACATCGTGGCCCGCAGGTACCGCTCCGGCAACAGCCACGACTCGACGTACCAGAACCGCCGGTGGTCCGACGGCCGGGCCAGGTACAGGCCGAACGGCTCCTCGCGGTACACATCGACCGGTCGCTCGATGCCCTTGGGGTCGGTGTTGGTCATGGCGGCGGTGTCGAACGTCTCCCGCTTGGGTGGGTGTAGCGCGCCGTCGTCGATCGCCGAGTCGACCCCCAGCCGCTTGACCAGGGTGATCTCCGTAGCGCCTGCCGGCCGGCCTGCGACCGCACCGGACGGCCGGAAGCCCATCCGCTGGAAGAACCGTGGCGCCTGGAAGTCCAACGCGCGCACGATGATCCCATCGCAGCCGGCTTCGCGTACGCGCGCCTCGGCGCGTTCGACCAGACTCGAGCCGATGCCGCGCCGCTCCTCGGCGACCCAGAGGGCGCCGATCGTCAACCAGCCGTACGAGACGGTCCCAACCAGCCCGCCGGCGAGGCCGTGGTCGTCGTAGGCGAACTCGGTGATCGATCTCGGGTCGTCGCCGAACCGCTCGAGCGCTTCGCGCACGGCGGCGGAGCGCTCGAGCGAGTCCGCTCGAATGTGGCCGCGCAGTGCGTCGATGTCGCCTGGGCGGTCGGGGGAATCGGTGAACCGCATATCCCAGGATATGCACCTCGCGGCGTGCGGTGCGGCCTCGAGACGCCGGCGGCTGCACCGCGTGTGCCGCGATGGTGGAAGCGCTGATCGAAACTTGTCGGGGCCTGGACATACCCTGGTCGCATGGCATTCGCGGCAGAGCAACCGGTGGTGGCGCACTCCGAGTTCCGGCCGGTCGGGGACATCGAGCGATCCGATGCGGCGTTCCAGGTGGTCAGTGAGTACGAGCCTGCTGGCGATCAGCCGCAGGCGATCGACGACCTGGAACGGCGGCTGCGGGCGGGGGAGAAGGACGTGGTGCTGCTCGGCGCCACGGGGACGGGTAAATCGGCGACCACGGCCTGGCTGATCGAGCGGCTGCAGCGACCCACGCTGGTGATGGCGCCCAACAAGACTCTGGCGGCGCAGCTCGCCAACGAACTGCGGGCGATGCTGCCCAACAACGCCGTCGAGTACTTCGTCTCGTACTACGACTACTACCAACCCGAGGCGTACATCGCACAGACCGATACCTACATCGAGAAGGACTCGTCCATCAACGACGACGTCGAGCGCCTGCGGCATTCCGCGACTTCGTCCCTACTCTCGCGCCGCGACGTCGTCGTGGTGGCGTCGGTGTCGTGCATCTACGGTCTCGGCACGCCGCAGAGCTACCTCGACCGTTCCGTGCAGCTGGATGTGGGGCTGGAGGTGGACCGGGACGCGTTGTTGCGCCTGCTGGTCGACGTGCAGTACACCCGCAACGACATGTCGTTCGCCCGCGGCAGCTTCCGGGTGCGCGGCGACACCGTCGAGATCATCCCCTCGTACGAGGAGCTCGCCATCCGGATCGAGTTCTTCGGGGACGAGATCGAGGCGCTGTACTACCTGCATCCGCTGACCGGAGACGTGGTGCGGCAGGTCGACTCGCTGCGGATCTTCCCCGCCACCCATTATGTGGCGGGACCGGAACGGATGAGCCGCGCGATCGAGGGCATCGAGGCCGAACTCGAGCAGCGGTTGGCCGAGCTGGAGCGGCAGAACAAACTCCTCGAGGCGCAGCGGCTCCGGATGCGTACTCAGTACGACATCGAGATGATGCGCCAGGTGGGCTTCTGCTCCGGCATCGAGAACTACTCCCGGCACATCGACGGTCGGTCGGCCGGCTCTGCGCCGGCCACCCTCATCGACTACTTTCCCGAGGACTTCCTTCTGGTGATCGACGAGTCGCACGTGACGGTGCCGCAGATCGGTGCCATGTACGAGGGCGACATCTCGCGCAAGCGCAATCTGGTCGACTTCGGCTTCCGGCTTCCCTCCGCGGTGGACAACCGTCCCCTCACGTGGGAGGAGTTCGAGGACCGGATCGGGCAGACGGTGTACCTGTCGGCCACCCCGGGCCAGTACGAATTGGGACAGGCCGGCGGTCAGTTCGTGGAGCAGGTGATTCGCCCCACCGGGTTGGTCGACCCGCAGGTGGTGATCAAGCCGACCAAGGGACAGATCGACGATCTGATCCACGAGATCCGGGAGCGCACTGCGAAGGACGAGCGGGTGCTGGTCACGACTCTCACCAAGAAGATGGCCGAGGACCTGACCGACTACCTGCTCGATGCCGGGATCCGGGTGCGGTACCTGCACAGTGACATCGACACGCTGCGCCGGGTCGAGCTGCTGCGGCAGCTGCGGCTCGGGGAGTACGACGTGTTGGTGGGGATCAACCTGTTGCGCGAGGGTCTCGACCTGCCCGAGGTGTCGCTCGTGGCGATCCTCGATGCCGACAAGGAGGGTTTCCTCCGCTCCACCACCAGCCTCATCCAGACCATCGGCCGTGCAGCCCGCAACGTGTCCGGCGAGGTGCACATGTACGCCGACAAGATCACCGACTCGATGCGGAACGCGATCGAGGAGACCGAGCGGCGGCGCGAGAAGCAGGTCGCCTACAACCGCGAGATGGGCGTCGATCCGCAGCCGCTGCGGAAGAAGATCGCCGATATTCTCGATCAGGTCTACACCGAGGCGGAAGACACCGCCGAGATGCCCGTGGGCGGCTCGGGCCGGAACTCGTCCCGGGGTCGGCGGGCGCAGGGCGAGCTCCGGGCGGTCAGCGCTGGTGTCTATGAGGGCGAAGACGTCGCGTCGATGCCGCGGGCCGAGCTCGCGGACCTGATCCAGCAGCTCACGGACCAGATGATGAATGCGGCTCGGGATCTGCAGTTCGAGTTGGCCGGGCGGATCCGCGACGAGATCGCGGACCTGAAAAAGGAACTGCGGGGCATGGACGCGGCCGGCTTGCAGTGAACGCTAAGCGGGGCGGTTCCGGCGGGTGACGGGGTCCCGGGATGCGTGCGCGCGTGTCGGACATTGCATTTTGCGTCCGTGCGACGTTTGCGACGCTACAGTTGCTCCAAGAAATGCCCTGAAAGGAAGAGGGATTGATGAGCGGTTACACCACGGTTGTTGTCGGCACCGACGGCTCGGAGTCGTCACTGCGTGCAGTCGAGCGCGCCGCGGCCTTGGCTGGCGACGCCAAGCTGGTGATTGCATGTGCGTACATTCCGGGTGACCATGTGAACCCCGCTGATGCGGATGCCCTGGGCGATGAGGCGTACAAGCTGCATGGCCTGGCCCCCGTCAACGACATCCTCCGGGATGCCGAAGGCCGCGCGAAGGCAGCAGGTGCTCACAACATCGACAGACAAGCCATCAATGGCCAGCCTGTCGACGCGCTCATCGATCTCGCCAAGGGCGCGGCGCAGCCGGCGCTCCTGGTGGTCGGCAACAAGGGCCTCAACTCCCTGACCGGCCGTCTGTTGGGATCGGTGCCGTCGGACGCCGCCCGTAAGTCGACCGTGGACATCCTGATCGTTCACACGACCTAGCAGACTTCAGGACTCCAGCGCCCGCAAGACGGGCGGTAGCGACCCCGACGCGACCACGGTCAGCGTCTGGGTCGCTCGCGTGAGTGCCACGTACAGGTCGGGTAGGCCGCGCTCCGACGACGTCACGATCGCCGTCGGCTCGACCACCACCACGTGGTCGAACTCGAGCCCCTTCGCCTCCCGGACAGGCATCACCCGGACGGTCGGGCTGGTGAGGCGACGCAGCGCGGGAACGATCTCGGCGGGCGCGAGCACCGCGGTGAGCCGGTCGTCGAGGTACGGCAGCGCTTCGGCCACGGTGGATGCCAGATCGCCGCCGTCGGGCACTCGGACCAGCCGGGGTGTCTCGCCCTCCCGCACGGACGTCGGCGGCGTGAGCGTCGGGTCGATCTCGGCCAGCACGGCAGCCGCCAGGTCCATGATCGCCCCGGGGGTGCGGTAGTTGACGGTCAGTTCCGCCAGCCGCCAGCGACCGGGGGTGTAGGGGTCCAGCACCCGGCCCCATGAGGTGGTGCCTGCGGCCTCCGACGTCTGTGCGGTATCGCCGACCACCGTCATCCAGCGGTTGGGGATACGGCGCATGATCATCCGCCACGCCATCGCCGACAGTTCCTGTGCCTCATCGATGATCACGTGCCCGAACGTCCATGTCCGGTCGGCTCGGGCTCGGTCGGCCGTCGTGTTGAACTCGGTGACGTTCTGCCGCTGCGCCAACTGCTCGGCATCGATCAGGTCGTACGCCATGAGGATCTCGGGGTCGAGCTCGTCCTCGAGGTCCTGGGGCGCCGAGCCCGTGAGGATGTCCAGGGCGTCCTGCGCATCCGCGAGCCGCTTGCGCCACTGTCTTTGCGCCCGCTCCGCATCGGCCTCGTCGTCTATCCCGAGCAGCTCGGCGAGCTCATCGAGCAGCGGCGCGTCGGCGGGTGAGAACCCGGCCGTGGTGCGGTGCAACTCCTTGCGGTCCGCATCGCTGAAATCCGGTGCCGCCACCGCCAGCCGGTCGGCGTCGGCCCACAAGTCGGCGAGCACCCGTTGCGGGGTCAACTCGGGCCACAGACCGTCGAGCGCGGCTATCACCTCCGCGTCGTCCGCGATCTCGTCGCGGATATCGGACACGTCCGAACGGGACAGCAGCAACGAGCCGTCGACCAGCGACGAGCCGATCCGTGCGGCGTGCTGCTCGGCCAGAGAGTCCAACGCCGACTGGAGGAACAGCGGTCGTGCCAGGTTGTGCGGGCGGCGCGACGACCGTGCGCGGCCCCGGGCCCGGGAGACGGTCTTCCGGTCGATGACCAGCGGGTAGCCGTCGAAGCGCAGGGTGATCGGCGCGGAGGGCACGATCTGTCGGTCGCGCACCGCCAGCTTCATCACCTCGATCATGTCGGTCGAGCCCTTGAGCGCCGCCGCGGTGGGCGAGTCGCGTTCGGTGGCGATGACGCCGGGGTACAGGTCGCCGATCGTCGACAGGAGCACGCCGGTCTCGCCGAGGGACGGCAGCACCTGGCTTATGTAGTTGAGGAACGTCTCGTTGGGGCCGACGATCAGGACGCCGCTGCGGGACAGCGTCTGGCGGTACGTGTACAGCAGGTAGGCGGCCCGGTGCAAGGCGACGGCGGTCTTGCCCGTTCCCGGACCGCCCTGTACGACCAGCACGCCGCGGTGCTCGGAGCGGATGATGGCGTCCTGCTCGCGCTGGATGGTCTCGACGATGTCGGTCATCCGGCCTGTCCTGGCGGCGTCGAGGGCGGCGACCAGCGCCGACTCGTTGGCGACGTTGGTGCCCTGCCCGGTGCCCGGGTCCTCGCCGGCCGCCAGCGTGAGCCGCTCGTCGGTGACGGCGGTGACCCGGCGGCTCCGCGTGCGTACGTGCCTGCGGATCCGTACGTCCTCCGGCTGCGCCGGGGTGGCCAGGTAGAACGGCCTGGCCAGTGGTGCGCGCCAGTCGAGCAGCAGCGTCGACAGATGCTCGTCGCCGTCGAGCACCCCGATCCGGCCGATCCGCCGCACATCGTCGCCGTCCGTGGCGTCCATCATGTCCAGACGGCCGAAGTACAGATTGTGCTCGGCGGCGTCGTACTTCGCGATGTCGTCCGTGTAGAGCTGGTGGTATGAGTCGCGTTCTGAGACCTCTTGCGGGTTCTCGCCGACCTCTGCCAGGTTGTTCGCACGTCGCCGTGCCGCGGTGTCGCGCATCTGGTCGATCCGGCGGTACACCCGGTCCAGGTGGTCCTGCTCTGTCGCGATCTCACCGGTGGGCTCGTCTGTGACGGGTCGGGTGGTCACGGTGCTCCTTGTCAGGCCTGTCGCTCTCGAAGGGCTCGCGGGCGGCCGGGCCGCGGCGTACGGGTCGGACTGTCCATTCTTCGACTACCAGCCCCGTTCGCGCCACTCGGCGAGGTGCGGGCGCTCCGTGCCGAGAGTGGTGTCCGACCCGTGTCCGGGGTAGACGACGGCGTCGTCGCCGAATCGGCCGAACAGCTTGGCCTCGACCCCGTCCAGCAGAGACGTGAAGGCGTCCGGGGCGAGGGTGCGCCCGATACCCCCGGGGAATAGGCAGTCACCTGTGAACACGTGTGTCCCGCCGTCCGGAAGCCGCAGCGCGAGGGCGACGGAACCGGGGGTGTGACCGACCAGTTCGATCACGTCGAACGTGAGATCGCCGACCGTGAGTGTGTCCCCGTCGGCCAGCGTCCGATCGGTCGGTGCGTCGATACCCTCGGCGTCATGCTCCCCGGTGACGGCCGGAACCCCCAGGTCGGAGCGCACTCGGGCGAGAGCCTGCCAGTGGTCGGCGTGCCGGTGGGTGGTCACGATCAGCTCGACCCCGCCCACCTGCCGCGCGACGTCCAGGACCCGTTCCGCGTCGTTGGCGGCGTCGATGAGCAGAGACCGGCCCCCAGCGTCTGTCACGAAGTACACATTGTTGTCCATGGGCCCGACAGAGAGCTTCACTATGCGGGCTCCGGGTACGCTGCGGCGCGCAGCTGGGCCGCCCGATTCGACGGTGCCGGTGTACTGGTCGGTGATGACGACGTCGCTGGTCACCCGCTCCACGCTACCGGCTGTCACCGAACTTGTCGGACCTCTTCTCTAGCATGGATAGGGGTCGTGAACCGTCGACCTCGAGACACGTCGCGACGACCGGGAGGTCTCGAAGACATGGAAGGACGTCTGTGGCCGACCGTCTGATCGTGCGGGGCGCACGCGAGCACAACCTCCGCGGCATCGACGTAGACCTGCCGCGCGACAGTCTGATCGTGTTCACCGGACTGTCCGGGTCCGGGAAGTCCTCGCTGGCGTTCGACACCATCTTCGCCGAGGGCCAGCGTCGGTACGTCGAGTCGCTGTCCGCCTACGCCCGCCAGTTCCTCGGGCAGATGGACAAGCCCGACGTCGACTTCATCGAGGGGCTCTCGCCTGCGGTGTCGATCGACCAGAAATCGACCAACCGCAACCCGAGGTCGACCGTCGGCACGATCACGGAGGTGTACGACTACCTCCGCCTGCTGTACGCGCGTGCGGGGAAAGCGCACTGCCCCGAGTGCGGGGCGCCCATCGCCAAGCAGACGCCGCAGCAGATCGTGGACCAGGTGCTGGCGATGGAGCCGGGCACCCGATTCCAGGTGCTCGCGCCCGTGGTGCGCACGCGCAAGGGTGAGTTCGTCGACCTGTTCGCGCAGCTCCAGTCCTCGGGGTACGCCCGCGTCCGGATCGACGGCGTCGTCTACCCGCTGGCCGAGCCGCCCAAGCTGAAGAAGCAGGAGAAGCACGACGTCGACGTGGTGATCGATCGGCTCGCGGTCAAGGCCGGCGCGAAGCAACGGCTCACCGACTCCGTCGAGACCGCGCTGCGCCTCGCCGACGGGGTGGTGGTGCTCGACTTCGTCGACCGCGACGAGTCGGATCCCGAGCGGGAACGCCGGTTCTCCGAGAAGATGGCGTGCCCCAACGGGCACCCGATCGCCGTGGACGACCTCGAGCCGCGGTCGTTCTCGTTCAATTCGCCGTACGGCGCCTGCCCAGCGTGCGACGGGCTCGGGGTGCACAAGGAGGTCGACCCCGATCTGGTGGTACCCGACCCGACCCAGACGTTGGCCGGTGGCGCCATCGCGCCCTGGGCGGGCGGGCAGACCGCCGAGTACTTCGTCCGGCTGCTCTCGGGACTGGCCGACGCGATGGGCTTCGACCTCGAGACCCCGTGGAGCGAGTTGCCGGCCAAGGTGCGCCGCGCCGTTCTCGAGGGTTCGGAGCACCAGGTGCATGTGAAGTACCGCAATCGGTACGGCCGTACCCGCTCGTACTACGCCGAGTTCGAGGGTGTGATGCCGTTCCTGCAGCGGCGGATGGCGGCTACCGAGTCGGAGCAGATGAAGGAGCGCTACGAGGGGTACATGCGGGACGTGCCCTGTCCGGCGTGCCGCGGAGCCCGGCTGCGGCCCGAGATTCTGTCCGTGACCCTCGATCACCCGCGGTTCGGGGAGAAGTCGATCGCCGATGTCTCCGCGCTGTCGGTGGCCGAGTGCGCGGACTATCTGTCGGATCTCAGTCTCGGGGCGCGCGAGGCCGCGATCGCAGGCCGCGTGCTCAAGGAGGTCCAGGCGCGCATCGACTTCCTGCTGGACGTCGGCCTCGAGTACCTCTCGCTCGACCGTGCGGCGGGCTCGCTGTCCGGTGGCGAGGCGCAGCGGATCCGGCTCGCGACCCAGATCGGGTCCGGACTCGCCGGTGTCTTGTATGTCCTCGACGAGCCGTCGATCGGGCTGCACCAGCGCGACAACCGTCGCCTCATAGAGACGCTGGTCCGCCTTCGGGATCTAGGGAACACGCTGATCGTCGTCGAGCACGACGAGGACACCATCCGCACCGCCGACTGGGTGGTGGACATCGGTCCCTACGCCGGTGAGCACGGCGGCAGGGTGGTCCACAGCGGCACATACCGCGGCCTGTTGGCGAACAAAGAGTCGCTGACCGGTGCGTATCTCTCGGGTCGGCGGGTGCTCGACGTCCCGGCGATCCGCCGTCCCGTCGACCGCAAACGCCAGCTCAAGGTGGTGGGCGCGCGGGAGCACAACCTGCAGGGGATCGACGTTGCGTTCCCACTGGGCGTTCTCACCGCCGTGACGGGTGTGTCGGGGTCGGGGAAGTCGACTCTGGTCAACGACATCCTCGCCACCGTCCTGGCCAACAAACTCAACGGCGCACGTCAGGTTCCCGGGCGGCACAGCCGCGTCACGGGGCTGGACGATCTGGACAAGTTGGTGCAGGTGGACCAGTCGCCGATCGGCCGTACACCGCGATCCAATCCGGCCACCTACACCGGCGTCTTCGACAAGATCCGCACGCTGTTCGCGTCCACGACCGAGGCCAAGGTCCGTGGCTACCAGCCGGGTAGGTTCTCGTTCAACGTCAAGGGTGGACGCTGCGAGTCCTGCGCGGGCGACGGCACCATCAAGATCGAGATGAACTTCCTGCCGGATGTGTACGTACCGTGCGAGGTGTGCCATGGAGCCCGCTACAACCGCGAGACCCTCGAGGTGCACTACAAGGGGAAGACCATCGCCGAGGTCCTGGACATGCCGATCGAGGAGGCGGCGGAGTTCTTCGAGCCGGTCACCTCGATCCATCGCTACCTCAAGACGCTGGTCGACGTGGGCCTCGGCTACGTCCGGCTGGGACAACCTGCGCCGACGCTCAGCGGTGGCGAGGCCCAGCGCGTCAAACTGGCGGCCGAGCTGCAGAAGCGGTCGGCGGGGCGCACCGTCTACATCCTCGACGAGCCCACGACCGGCCTGCACTTCGAGGACATCCGCAAGCTGCTCGAGGTGGTGGGTGGGCTCGTGGACAAGGGCAACACCGTGATCGTCATCGAGCACAACCTGGACGTGATCAAGACCGCCGACTGGGTGATCGACATGGGGCCCGAGGGCGGCACGGGCGGTGGAACGGTGGTGGCGACAGGTACACCGGAGCAGGTCGCAGCTGTGGCCGAGTCATACACAGGCAAGTTCCTGGCCGAGGTCCTGAGCGTGGCGCCTGGGGATCGAGCTGTGGAGTGATTGTGCACGCAGATCAACATCTTGTGTAAATTGCATGGATGTGACACAAGATGTAGTGTTGAAGGCATGAGCGCAGTGATCGTTTACTCGAAGCCCGCTTGCGTGCAGTGCACCGCCACGTACCGCGCCCTCGACAAGGTGGGGGTCGAGTACTCGATCGTCGACATCGCCGAGGATTCGGACGCGCGTGACTACGTCCTCGCGCTCGGCTACTTGCAGGCACCGGTCGTGGTATTCGGTGGCGAGCACTGGTCGGGCTTCCGCCCGGATCGGATCAAGGCGCTCGTCGCAGCCTGACGCTCGACGGCTCCCGTCGCACGTTCGATTCACCCACGCTGTTCGCCATGATCGGTTAAAGGCCGATTTGACTCTCGATATTCGCGAGGTGGGTCTGTGGCGTCGAATAGGCGGCTCTGTGGCGTCGAATCGACGGCCAAGCGCTGATCGGGGTTTATGTAACCACCACTGGCGTGGGTTATTTTCACCGCCGGTGATGGGATTCGAGTACTCTCGCGGTGACTGTATTTACCATCGCGTATGAGTCGGTCGAACGTCGAATTACTCGAGCAAGCGGTCGGGATATTACGAAACCCCGCTGTGTTCAGCCGTCTACGCGCGCAAAAAGGCCCTCCGGAGAATTTCTCTCCGGAGGGCCTTTCGTCTCGTCTCCGCATCCGGATCCAAGTCCGGGGGCGCCTCGTCAGTGCCAGCGGCGCCAGCCCCAGCCGCCACCCCAGCCGTGATGCCAACCGCCACCCCAGCCCGGATGCCAGCCACCACCC
>CAJCHX010000877.1 GCA_903970215.1 Acidobacteriaceae bacterium | reverse complement strand
CCGCCGCATGGGTGGGGCTCTGCGTGATCGATCTGGACGAGCGCCTGAAGCAGATCAACGAGACCCACGGACACCACATCGGCGACCGGGTGCTGGCCGACGTCGCCGGACGGCTGCGGCAGACCGCGAACGACGAGGGTTTCGAGCTGTACCGGATCCGGGGCGACGAGTTCGCCGCGCTGCGGTTGTTCGACGGCGATGCCAATGCGAGCCTCGAAGCTTTCGCCATCTCGCTGGCGGCAGCCATGGACGAGCCGTTTGCGGTGGGCGCAGCGGCGTCGACCATCGGGATCACCGTCGGCATCGCACATCAACCCGTCGTCACGGCTGACGCTGACTCGTTGCTGCACGACGCCTATCTCGAACGGCGGGAGCGGCGCCCGATGCCGTGGCGCCGACCCGATGGATCCGGCGAAGCGAACGACGCGCCCACAGCGCCGGCCCTGCACGATCCCCAGTGGTCCTGGCCGGAGCAGCGGGTGATCGATGAGGTGCGCGGGTGGATCGGCAACCGCCTCGCGGTGCCTCATCCAGACCTCGGCCGGGCCGGGCCGGTATGCCCGTTCGTCCCGGCTGCGGTCGCGAACGACCTGATCACCGTCGACTGGATGAGTGGCCGCCACCCCGACGTCGACGAGGTCTGTGCCATCCTGCGGAAACTGACCACGACCTTTCATTCCACCCCACCACGTCACGGACCGTCCGCCCTGCTGAAAGCGCGACTGGTCCTGTTCCCGGACGTGGACGACTACGCCCTGATCGACGCGGTGCAGGCCAGACTGAAGACCGAATTCGTCCGAGTCGGCCTGATGGTCGGACAGTTCTATCCGGGCTGTGACGAACCCGGGCTGTGGAATCCACACTTCCGCCCGCTGGACTGCCCGGTACCGCTCATCGCGATCCGGCACATGGTGGCCAACGACTTCCCTTTCCTGGCCACCAAGCCGGAATGGATCGGCGCGTACCTCCGCCAGTTCGCGCCGGCACTCTCGGCGACCGCCCGCAGCACCCTGGTCGGGCGCCTGATCCCGGACTGAGCCCGAGGCGTACGGCTCAGCGCCAACCGCTCAGCGCGAACGCCGCTCCGCTCGTAACCGCTTCTTCTCGTCGACCTTGCGGTGCGCCAGATCGGCCAGCGCGCTCCGTAGGCCCACGCGCTGCACCTGCTCCTGCGCGGCGGCAAGCCCCTCCTGGGCGTGTGCCAACCGCTCGTGCGCGCTCTCCTGGGCCTGCGCGAAGCGCTCCTGAGCACTCTCCTGCGCGTGAGACAGCTTCTCGCGCACCGCGAATCGCAGCTCGGACGCGGTCTCGGGAGCATCGTCGCTGGTGGCGCGGAGCCACCGGTCGGGCAGCGACAGCTTGGCGATGGTGCGGGCCGTCAGCCCGTACTGCTTGGCGAGCGAACCCTCGGTGTACGGCAGATCGTACTTGTCGCACAGCTCGCGCACGCGAACAGCGATGCCCGCCAATCGATTCGACGGGAGATCGGGGAACAGGTGGTGCTCGATCTGGTAGCTGAGATTGCCGGACATGAAGTCCATCACGGGACCACCGGTGATGTTGGCGCTGCCCAACATCTGCCGCAGGTACCACTCCCCCGGCGACTCGTCCACGATCGACTCGGGGGTGAACTTCTCGGCGCCGTCCGGGAAGTGACCACAGAAGATGACCGCATAGGTCCAGACGTTGCGGATCAGGTTGGCGGTCAGGTTCGCGGCGGCGGTACGCCGGAACGACCCGCCGAGCGCCCTGCTCAGCAACGGGAAAGCGACGAAGTCCTTGCCCACCTGCCGAGCCGACTTGACGCCCAGCTCTCGAAGCTGCGGCCCGGCTACCGACCACGGCTTCTCGCCGGAGAAGACGCGCTTGAGCTCGATATCGTGCAGGGCGATGCCCCACTCGAAGGTGACGCCGAGGAACAGACTCCCCAGTGGCTGGGCGATCCGCTTGAACTGCCAGCGCTCGTCCCGTGTCACCCGGAGCACACCGTAGCCGACGTCGAGGTCCATCCCCACCACGTTGGTGTACTTATGGTGCATGTAGTTGTGCGAATGCATCCAATGCGCGGACGGACACGCCATGTCCCACTCCCACGCCGTGGAGTGGATCTCGGGGTCGTTCATCCAGTCCCACTGACCGTGGATGATGTTGTGGCCCAACTCCATGTTCTCGATGATCTTCGCCAGCGCGAGCATCGAGACCCCGGCTCCCCACAGAACCCGGCTGCGGGACCCGAGCAGCGCGAGTCGCCCGCCCGCCTCGAGCGCGCGTTGGACACCGATCACACGGTGGATGTAGCGGGCGTCGGCGTCGCCGCGCGACTCCTCGACCTCGACGCGGATCGCGTCGAGCTCTCTGGCGAGCGCGTCGACGTCGTCGGCACTCAGGTGCGCATACCGCGCGATGTCGTTGATGGCCACAGCAGGGCTGCCTTCCTTACGATCAGGCTTCGATCAACGATAGCGCGTCGGGGTGGCCCTGGTCGGCTCGTCAGCCCGCCAGCTCGGCGACGTGGCTGCGCAGACCGAAGCGAACACCGTTGGCGTCCACCTCGCCCTTGACCACGGTGGACACACCGTTCTCGTCGTAGAAGCGCTTCTCCGAATGGGTCTCGGGGGCGTCGTCGGCGGTCGCCTTGAGGAACCGGTCCGGCAGCGAGAGCTTGATGACGGTCCGCCACGACTCGGCGTACTGCCGCCAGATCGAGCCGGTGTTGTACGGCAGGTCGTACTTCGCGCAGATCTCCTGGACCCGGGAGGCCAGGTAGTTGTACCGGTTGGACGGCAGGTCAGGGTACAGGTGGTGCTCGATCTGCCGCCCGAGGTGACCTGAGATGAAGTGCAGCGCGTCACTGCCCTCGAAGTTCGCGGTGCCCAACATCTGGCGGAGGTACCACTCGTGCAGGGTCTCCGACTCGATGTCCTCGACGGTGAACTTCTCGGCGTCGTCCGGGAAGTGGCCGCAGAAGATGGTCATGTGATCCCACACGTCGCGGACGGTGTTCGCGGCGAGATTCGCCGTGGCCGCGCGCTTGTAGCCGGCTGCGCCGGAGAACGGCACTGCGAGCATCGGGAAGAGGACGTAGTCCTTGGCGGTCTGCCGACCGATCTTGGCGAGGACGATCCTCAGCCGCCGGCGGAACTCGACCCAGTCGTAGTTCTCGTACTGCTCGCCGCCGTTGAACCGCGCCTTCATGGCGTTCATCAGTTCGAGGTGCTGCACGGCCTTGCCGTACTGGAAACTGGTGGCGAGAATCAGGTTGTACACCGGGTTGAACAGCATGTACGGCTCCCACGGCTGATCCCGCGTGACGCGCAGGATGCCGTACCCTATGTCGTCGTCCATCTCCGTGACGTTGGTGTACTTGTGGTGCATGTAGTTGTGCGTGTACCGCCAGAACTTGCCGTCCGACGCGGAATCCCACTCCCAGTTGGTCGAGTGGATCTCCGGATCGTTCATCCAGTCCCACTGCCCGTGCATGATGTTGTGCCCGAGCTCGTTGTTCTCGATCACCTTGGCGTACGACAGGCAGGCGGCCGACGCTGCCCATGCAGCCTTGCCCTTCCATCCCTTGGCTCCGGCGGCGAGGCCGAACACGCGACCTGCGGCCTCGGCGACGCGCTGCGACCTGATCACCCGACGAATGTACTTCGCGTCCTCTTCGCCGCGGCTCTCCTCGATCTCCCGACGCAGGGCGTCGAGCTCGGCGCCGAGCGCCTCGATGTCGGCCGCTGTCAGGTGCGCGTACTCCGCGATGTCAGTGATAGCCACGTAGCGTCCTCGTACTTTCTCTGGTGACCCGGGCGAGCACGGCGACGGGTTGGAGTCGGTCGAGAGCTCGGCCACACGGAAATGCCTACGCCACGATAGCAGAATGCGTGGGACGAAAATAGCAAAGTTGTCCCATCGGCAACCGCTGTGACGTATTCGCGCACGTCCGGGAGTGGCCCGGGGGCGGTTACACCTGAGCGACGCGGTTGCGCCGGCGAGCGTGGATCGCCGCCCGCGCGGCGTTGAGCCCGTACCGCCGGCCGGTGGTCTCGTCGATCCGCGGCTGCGCGAACTCGGTACCCGCGAACATCGCCTCCGATGCCGTCTCGGGCGCATCGTCCGAGGTGGCCTTGAGGTACTTGTCGGGGAGCGACAACTTGGCGATGGTGCGCCACGCCTTGAAGTACTGCACGTGTAGGGGCCCGGCGGTGTACGGCAGGTCGTACTTCTCGCACAGCGCGCGCACGCGGACGCCGATCTCGGCGAGCCGGTTGGACGGCAGGTCCGGGAACAGATGGTGCTCGATCTGGTAGCTCAGATTGCCCGAGAGGAAGTCGATCACGGCGCCACCGGTCAGGTTGGCACTGCCCAGCATCTGGCGCAGGTACCACTCCGCCTGCGTCTCGCTGTCGACGTCCTGCTTGGTGAACTTCTCCGCCCCGTCAGGGAAATGGCCACAGAAGATCACGGCGTTGGTCCACACGTTGCGGATCACGTTGCCTGTGATGGTCGCCGTGAGCGCCTTGCGCCAGCCGCGCCGCCCACCGAGGGGAGCCGCGAGCGCCGGGAAGATGACGTAGTCCTTGAGGACCTGCCGGCCGATCTTCCGCCCGGCGTCGCTCGCGTCCGCCTTGAACTTCTCACGGTCGTAGTACGGCTTGTTCCACTTGAGTACTGCGCGGCCGAGCTCGAGGTGCTGCACCGCGACTCCGTACTCGAACAGCGTCATCAGCAGCGCGTTGTACACGATGTTGCCCGAGTTGAACGGGACCCAGGGCTGATCCCGAGTGACCCGGAGCAGCTTGTACCCCACGTCGTCGTCCATGTCGAGGACGTTGGTGTACTTGTGGTGGATGTAGTTGTGGGTGTGCTTCCACAGCCGCGATGTGCCGGCGTTGTCCCACTCCCACGTGGTCGAGTGGACCTCCGGATCGTTCATCCAGTCCCACTGCCCGTGCATGATGTTGTGCCCGAGCTCCATGTTCTCGATGATCTTCGACAGGCCCAGGCTCACCGCCCCGCCCCACCACAGCGCACGATTGGTGGCGCCCATCGTCATCAAGCGGCCGGCGACCTCGAGACCCCGCTGGGTGGCGATGGTGCGTCTGAGGTAGCGGACATCGCTCTCCCCACGCACTCCCTCGATGTCGCGACGAATCGCGTCGAGCTCCACACCGAGCGCTTCCACATCCTCAGGGGTCAGATGCGCGTACTCGGGGATGTCGGTGATGGCCATCGCGGCGCCTTCCGTCGGGGTCAACCTACGCAACCGTAAGTTACGGCCTCGTAGGCTGTCAACGGATCCGCCCCGAAGGTGACCGATCAGTCTCGCCCCAGGAGCTACACGTCGAGCGTGCAGTCACCCACCGCGACGGCGATGCACGTCTGGATGCGCTCACCCTCGGTGTGCAACTGGCCACTGCGCAGGTCGCGGGTCTGACCGTCGATGAGCTGCACGACGCAGGTCTGACAGATACCCATGCGGCAGCCGAAGGGCATCGCGGCGCCGGCCCGCTCCCCCGCCTCCAGCAGCGTGGTCGCACCGTCGACCTCGGCGATCTTGCCGGACTTGGCGAACACGACCTCGCCGCCGCTCGCGGACACGTCCGCACGCTCGACGGTGAACCGCTCCTGATGCAGGTTACGGGCGATGCCGCGCCCCTCCCACGCCTTCTCCAGATCGTTGAGGAATGCGCCGGGGCCACAGATCCAGGTCTGGCGCTCCGTCCAGTCCGGCACCACCGAGCCGATGTTGTCCGGCGTCAGGCGCCCGCTCTCGCGGGTGTAACGCAGCAGGATCCGGACGTTGTCGTGCGCCGCGTCGAAGGCTTCGAGCTCCTCGCGGAACAGCGTGGAGTCGGCGTCGGGCGCCGAGTGCACAGCGACGATGTCCGTACCGGCTGGGATCCCTCTGCGGGCCAGCGTGCGCAGCATCGCCATGACGGGCGTGATGCCGCTGCCCGCGGTGAGGAACAGCACCTTGGGCGGCAGCGGGTCCGGGAGCGTGAAGTCGCCTGCCGGCGCCTGGAGGCGGACGACGGTGCCCGGGGTGACGCCGGTGACCAGGTGCGAGGACAGGAAGCCCTCGGCCATCGCCTTGACGGTGATGCTCACCTCGCGCGGGCCGCGGCCGTGGCCCATGTCGGGCACCGACGTCAGCGAATACGAGCGCCACGTCCAGCGGCCGTCGATCAGCAGACCGATGCCGACGTACTGGCCGGCCTCGTAGGTGGAGGCGAATCCCCATCCGGTCTTGATGGTGAGGGTGACCGAATCGTCGGTCTCCTTGCGCACGTTGACGATCCGCCCGCGCAGCTCGCGCGCGGACCAGAGCGGGTTGACGAGGTGGAGATAGTCGTCGGGCAGCAGCGGAGTGGTCAGGCGCGCCACGGCACCGCGAACCAGATTGATGCGCGGGTGCTCCGACGCGACGTCACGCGCGGGGCCTTCGAGCCAGTCCTTGAATCCGCGAAGTGAGTTACTCATGGCACAAGACGATACTTCCCCGCGAAGGTGGTGCGGCCCCCGCTCGACAGGTCGCGCCCACCACTACAGCAGTTCGAGCAGAAACGGCAGCTCCTGCGTGGCGTACCAGGCGAGGTCGTGATCCTCCGCGTCGCCCACCGTGAGCTCGGCGTCCTCGTCGCCGAGGTCTGCGGCGTCGACCACGGCCGCCGCGGCGGTCACGGCCGGCTCGGCCTCCGCGACGTCGACGTGCACGGCGACCACATCGCCGAGGCGGATCGGCGCGGTGACCTTGAGCACCGCATCATCGAGGTCCGGGCGTTCCCTGGCGGCCGGGACGTCCGCGGTGATGACCACCCGGCGCACCGGCAGGGGGGCGTCGGGGTGCTCCGGGGTCGCCGTCTGCCCGTCGGCTGCGGCGGGCGCCGGATCGTCGTCGTCATCGATCGCCAACAGCCGCAACGACGCCCGTGCGGCATGCCGCATCGCCGCCTCGGCGAGTTCCTCGTCGTCGCCCGACGTGTACGCCTCGCGCAGGGCCGGGGTCACGCCGAAGACCGTGCCGCCCAACGGGAACAGCTCACCGTCGCGCTGCAGGGTCGTGAGTGCGGCCAGCGTCGCAGGAACGTACACCCGCATGAATCACCTCGTGTCTGGATCGGGCCGCGGTACCCGCGGCCGCGCCCGGCGCTGCGGTCACGACTTCGCGCACACCACCAGCTCCTCGAGCGCCTCGTATAGGAACTCCGTCATCGAGACTACGTCCCACATGCCGTCGCGGTCCGCGTTGAGCCCCACGTACACCTTGCCGTTGTAGGAGGTGATCCCGATGGTCACCACCTGATTGGCGACCAGTGGCGGCACCGGATACATGTCCAGCAGCTCGTTCCCGGCCAGGTACACGGGTGTCTGCGGCCCGGGGGCGTTGGTCACCAAGATGTTGAACAGCCGTGGCGACACGCTCATCGCAGCCCGGGTACCGAGCGCGTGCATCGTCGCCGGCGGGAATCCGCCGTCGCTCGCGAGTGCCCGCGCGGCGACCTGGCGGTTGCGATCGACCTGGCTGGCCGCCGCGTGCGCGATCTGGCGCAACCGCACGACGGGGTTGCCCTCGGCGACCGGCAGGCTCACGAGGTAGGCCTGCAGGCGGCGATCCGGCTGCCCGGCGACACCGACGTCGACGGCGACCGGCTCGAGCGCCTGCACCTGGGTGCTCTGCGAGATCGGCTCTCCACGCGAGATCAGCCAGGTCCGCAATCCGCCCGCGACCACCGACAACAGGAGATCGTTGACCGTGCACCCGAAAGCGGCGCGCAGGCCCCGGAACTGCTCCAGTTCCAACGTCACCACCGCATACCGGCGGCTGCGCGAGATGGGCACGTTCAGCGAACGCACCGGGGTCGCCGCCGTCCGCGACCGGACCACGCTCGCGGCCCGGACCGCGAGCTCCAGCGCCGCCTCCCGTAGCCCGTCGACCGACTCGGCGACCTCCCCGATGGCGCCCTGCACCATCGACGCGGTGCGCTTGGGGCGCGACAGCATGTCGATCAACGCGCCCACCACCAGCTCACCGTCTCGGGGGGTGTGCTGTCCCATCCACATGTCCTCGGGCGGCTCGGGCAGCCGCTTCGAGGGCGTGAGTAGGACCTGCATGATCTCGAGCCCGCCCGCGCGCCCGTCCACCAACGCGAGGTGGGACTTGGTGAACACCGCCATCCGGCCATCGGTCAGGCCCTCGATGAGGTACATCTCCCACAGCGGCCGCTCCCGATCCAGCGGCCGCGAATTGAGCCGTGCGACCAGATCGTGCAGCTGATCCTCGCTCCCCGGCTGGGGTAGGGCGGACACCCGCACGTGGTAGGTGATGTCGAAGTCACGGTCGTCCACCCACACGGGGCGGCCCAGCCCCAACGGCACCGACCGCACCTTCTGCCGGTACCGCGGCACCGTTTCCAGCTTCTCCTCCACAGCGGCGAGCAGCTGATCGTGGTCGAGCCCCACCTGCGGCTTCCGGAAGATCGCCAGCGACCCGATGTGAGTGGGCGTGGTCGATTCCTCCAGAGCGAAGAACTCGGCATCCGACTGGCTCAGCCGCCCCTTCATCCTTGCCTCCTTCGGTGGCCTATCGAGCCGGAGCTTAACCGGGCCACGGCTGTTCGGCTGGCGGAGGGTGATAAATCACTCCAGGGCCGCGGCGCGAGCGCTGGGCACCCGGTCACAGGCGCGAATCGAGCGCGAATCGGGATCCACTGCCACGGCTCGTGCGTCTAATGGTTATGGGGGGAACGCCGATCCGAACGCCGGTCCGGCCGGGGGCGATCACTGCGCCGGTGCCGCAGTTCCGGTTGCTCCGGGCGCCCGTTGCGGAGCCACCGCTGTGGTGGCCCGAGGCCGCCCCGCGGGAGCTGGCGGACCACGTCGGCCCCGCATCGGTCAGGGCTCTCACCGCGTCCGGCGGTCCGCCCCGCGCGCCGGCCCGTATGGCGACGGCCGGGCCGGCCCCTGCGTCCGCCGACGCATATCTGCATGCGCGCCGGTTCGTCGTCACCACCCTGCGCTCGGTCTTCGAGGTGCTCGACCGGCGCCGCCCCGCTCGCCACCTGGCGACGATCGCGTCCGGCACCGTCGTCGACGTGCTGGGTGCGCTCGCCGACGCCTCGCCCGTGCCCACGTCCGGATCTGCGTGGGGCCGCGTACACATCGCGGCACCGAGGTCGGTCCCGCGCCCAGCCCGGCGCGGCCGGCGCCAGGTGGCGAGCGGTGCGGCGGTCGAGGCCCTCGGCGCCGAGATCTTTCTCACCTACACCCGCGGCGACCGAGTGCTTGCGGCGGCCGGGCGCGTGGAGCTGGGAGATGGACGGTGGCGATGGGTGGCGTTCACCACCGCGGCGTGAGGGACGCTAGCGCCGCCGGTTCCGCGGCCGCGACGCGGCCGCGGCGCTCTTCTGGGTAGCGCGGGCGTGCTTGCGCCGGTCCGACCGGGACACCGCGGGGGCATCGTCTGCGCCGTCGATCAGTTGGGGAGCCCCCGACTCCGACGGCCCGGACAGCGTGAGCTTCTGTGCCGCGGGCTCCGGGGCGCCCGACAGCACTGGTTGCGCCTCGGCGTGGGCCGCGGCATTCTCGGTGTCCTCGGGGGCCTGCACCTGGACCTTGAACAGCAGGCTCACCGACTCTTCTTTGAGGCCGTCGAGCATCGCCGAGAACATGTTGTAGCCCTCGCGCTGGTACTCGACCACCGGGTCGCGCTGAGCGACCGCCCGAAGCCCGATGCCCTCCTTGAGGTAGTCCATCTCATACAGATGCTCACGCCACTTCTGGTCCAGCACGGTGAGCAGCACCGACCGCTCGACCTGCCGCATGGTCCCCTCGCCGCCGGCCGCGTCGACCGTGGCCTGCTGCTTCTCGTACGCGCGGCGTGCGTCGGCCACCAGCTCGGCCTTGAGCTCCTCGCCCGACATGTCGTTACGCTCGCCGAACTCGTTCTCGCCGGTCAGCTGCTTGTGCTCGACCTCAATGGGATACAGCGTGTTCAGCGCGATCCACAGCTCGTCCAAGTCCCAGTCCTCCACGTACCCCGTGGCGGTGGCGCCGTCGACATACGCCCCGACGACGTCGTCGATCATGTGCCCGACCTGGTCGGACAGATCCTCACCGCGCAGGATCGTGCGGCGCTCGTCGTAGATCACCTTGCGCTGCTCGTTCATCACCTCGTCGTACTTCAGAACGTTCTTGCGGATCTCGAAGTTCTGCTGCTCGACCTGCGTCTGCGCACTGCGGATCGCGTGCGAGACGAACTTGTTGTCGATCGGGACGTCGTCGGGCAGGCTCACCCGGTTCATCCAGGCCTCGATCTGCGCGCCGTTGAACCGGCGCATCAGCTCGTCTCCCAGGCTCAGGTAGAAGCGGGACTCGCCCGGGTCGCCCTGGCGCCCGGAGCGACCGCGCAGCTGGTTGTCGATACGGCGCGACTCGTGCCGCTCCGTGCCCAGCACGTAGAGGCCGCCCGCGTCGCGGACCTTGTCACCATCGGCCGCAGTCTCCTTCTTGACCTGCTCGATGGTGTCCTCCCACCCGGCCTGGTACTCGTCGGGGGTCTCGACGGGGTCGAGCCCGCGCTCACGCAGGCGGATGTCGGCGATGATGTCCGGGTTACCGCCGAGCACGACGTCCGTGCCGCGGCCGGCCATGTTGGTCGCGACCGTCACCGTGCCGGGCGTACCGGCCTTGGCGATGATCGCCGCCTCCTGCTCGTGGAACTTCGCGTTGAGCACGCTGTGCGGGATGGAGCGTTTGGAGAGCTGGCGGGACAGGTACTCGGACCGCTCGACCGAGGTGGTGCCGATCAGGACCGGCTGGCCCTTCTGGTGCCGTTCGGCGATGTCGTCGACGATCGCGTCGAACTTCGCCTCCTCGGTCTTGTAGATCAGATCCGTCTGGTCCTTGCGGATCATCGGCTTGTTGGTCGGGATCGGGATGACGCCCAGCTTGTAGATCTGGTGCAGCTCCGCGGCCTCGGTCTCGGCCGTACCCGTCATGCCGGCGAGCTTGTCGTACATGCGGAAGTAGTTCTGCAGGGTGATCGTGGCGAGGGTCTGGTTCTCCGCCTGGATCTCGACTCGCTCCTTGGCCTCCAGCGCCTGGTGCATGCCCTCGTTGAACCGCCGGCCGGGCAGCACGCGCCCGGTGAACTCGTCGACGATCAGGACCTCGCCGCTGCGCACGATGTAGTCCTTGTCGCGCTCGTACAACTCCTCGGCCTTGATGGCGTTGTTGAGGTAGCTGACCAGCAGCGAGTTGGTCGAGTCGTACAGGTTGTCGATGCCGAGCTGATCCTCGACGAACTCGACACCGGCCTCGTGCACGCCGATGGTCTTCTTGCGGATGTCCACCTCGTAGTGCGTATCGCGGGTCATCATCGGCACGATCCGCGCGAACTCGGTGTACCACTTGCTCGACGAGTCCGCCGGCCCCGAGATGATCAGCGGCGTGCGGGCCTCGTCGATCAGGATCGAGTCGA
Organism: Acidobacteriaceae bacterium; assembly: GCA_903970215.1. Classification (GTDB taxonomy): domain Bacteria; phylum Actinomycetota; class Actinomycetes; order Mycobacteriales; family Mycobacteriaceae; genus Tsukamurella. Next base: position 1,767 of record CAJCHX010000877.1, on the reverse strand, counting down.
CCTCGTCCACGATCGCGAAGTTGTGACCGCGCTGCACCAGATCGTCGGTGCTGTGCGCCATGTTGTCGCGCAGGTAGTCGAACCCGAACTCGTTGTTGGTGCCGTAGGTGATGTCGGCGGCGTACGCCTCGCGGCGCACGCTGGGGTCCTGGCCGGCCAGGATCACGTCGACGGACAGCCCTAGGAACCGGTGGACGCGTCCCATCCAGTCGGAGTCGCGCTTGGCCAGGTAGTCGTTGGTCGTGACCAGGTGCACCCCCTTGCCCGACAGACCGTTGAGGTACGCCGCCAGGACCGACGTCAGGGTCTTGCCCTCACCGGTCTTCATCTCGGCGATGTTGCCGAAATGCAGGGCTGCAGCCCCCATGATCTGCACGTGGTACGGGCGCTGGCCCAGCACCCGCCAGGACGCCTCGCGGGCGGCGGCGAACGCCTCGGGCAGCAACTCGTCGAGGCTCCCCCCTTCGGCGAGGAGAGCCTTGAAGTCTTCGGTCTTGCCGCGCAGTTCCTCGTCGGTCAGGGCCTCGAACTCGGCGCCCAGCGATTCGACGTGTGAAGCGAGCGCATCCAGCCGCTTGACCATCCGGCCTTCGCCGAGACGCAGCACCTTGGAAAGAACCACAGACTTAATTCCTCAATCTCCGCGGACACAGGGGACCCCGATCCCTGGTGGCGCACCGAGTGCGTCGGCCGGGGACCGGGGTCCATGGTAGGCGAGAAATCAAATGAGCCGAATCAGGCCGTAGTCGAAGGCGCGGCGGCGGTACACCACGGACGGCTTCTCGGTCTCCTTGTCGAGGAACATGAAGAAGTCGTGACCCACCAGCTCCATCTGGTACAGGGCGTCGTCGACCGTCATGGGCGTGGCGGGGTGGTCCTTCACTCGGACCACCCGGCCGGGTTCGTGCTCCGGGATCCCCAGAGCGTCGAGGTCGACATCCTGGTACGCGTCCGGGGTGGCCGCCGGGGCGGGCGGCGCCGCGGCGGGAGGCTCGAGAACCACCCCGGCGGTGGCCTCTGCGACCGAGACCGGGCGGTGCTTGCCGTAGTGCACCTTCCTCCGGTCCGAGGCGCGGCGCAGATTCGACTGGAGCTTGTTGACGGCCTCCTCGAGCGCGGCATAGAAGTTGTCCGCTCGCGCCTCGGCGCGCGCGACTCCGCGCCCCCGAACCGTGATCTCGAGTCGTTGACACGCCTTGGATTGGCGCCGGTTGCGTTCGTGGAAGAGGTTGACCTCGAAGATCCGGATGGTGGGTCGGAACCGCTCCAGGCGGGCGAGTTTGTCGCTGAGGTAGATCCTGAAGTGCTCGGGCACTTCGACATTGCGCCCATCGATCGCCACGGTGGCTGCGGGAGTCAGGAACTCCTTCTCGCGCTCTTCGACTACGTGGGTGGGTTCACGGAAAGGATCGACCTCGACGGTGCTGGAACCGGCTCGGTTGGTGTCACGGGAGGAAAGGGTGGTCATTCGCGATTGCCTTTCGGGAGGGCCCCACGTACCGCACACACCCAGGGTCACCGGCCCCAGGCCTTTCGAGAATAGAAGGTGCGCAATAGATCTGGGCTCACGTCGCGGCGCCGGACGGATTGCCGGGCGCCAGGAGAGTGGACATCACCTCCGCTCGTCGACGATGGCTGGTGATCGGGTAACCCCGAAGATAGCCTCGGTGGCGCCGACTCGCCAGCATTTGGTTCACGCGCGGCAACGCTGTGTTTCCCAGCCCGTCACCCAGCCCGCCACGCGGGGATCACGCCGGGGATCACGCC
>CAJCHX010000876.1 GCA_903970215.1 Acidobacteriaceae bacterium | reverse complement strand
GGCGGGCACGGTGCAGAAGTACGTGAAGGCGTCCAAGCTGGGCGAGGCGCTGCTCGCGCCCCTCGAGGAGGCCCTGGTGAAACTCAAGCACCTTGGTGACGTAGACGTAAACTGCATCATCGACGAGCAGGGCAAGGCTTGGCCCCTTGAGCTCACCATGCGCTGGGGCTGGCCCGCGCAGAACATCATGCTGACTACCCATAGAGGCGATCCTTGCGAGTGGATGTTGAACGCCTGTGAAGGCGAGGACACATTGGAGGTGGATTACAGCATCGCCGCCGGCATCGTCTGTACGCTACCGGACTCAAGCGATCCGGAGGAGCTCGTGGACATCCCGGTCGTGATCTCGCAGAAGGCGCGCGAGTTCGTGCACCCGCAGGCGGTGAAGATCGCGAAGCTGCCGTCGATGAAGGGCGAGCAGGTGATCGACAAGCACACCTGGGCCACCGCCGGCGACTACCTGCTGGTGGTGACGGGCTTGGGTAAGACGGTGCGCCAGGCCTGCGAGCGCGCGTACAAATCGATCAAGGAGGTGCACGTGCCGGATCTGGGCTGGCGCGATGACATCGGCGAGAAGCTCGAGGAGGAGATCCCCGAGCTCCAGAAACACGGCTACGCGATGGAGTTCCGGTATGGGTGAACAATATGGCTAGCCTCTACATGCTGCCGCTGTCGCTGGTGCCGCAGTTCTTCACCAACTTAGGGATCGTCGCGCAGAGCGCCACCATCACGACCTTGGTGGCGGGCACGGTGTCGACGCTCTGCACGACCTACGCCGACTCATCGGGCAACGTGCCGAACCCGAACCCGCTCACCGTCAATGCCGCGGGGCGCGCGGCCAACACCACCTCGGGCGCGATGGTTGCCTTCTGGGTGCCCGCCGGCACCACGGTCGATGTGTACTTCGCGGACCCGCAGGGCGACACCTGGGTCATCCGCAACATGTCCGCGATCAACGATCCGGCCGCGCAAGGCAGCCTGCAGATCCTGCTCGCGAGTCCCGCCAACTCGAACGCCTCGGGCCAAGGGCCGGTCGCCGGCGCCGATCTCGTGGCCAATGCCGTCAAGTCCTACGACGTGTTTGCGGACTTGCGCGCGGCCAACACGCCGGTGCTGCAATCCGGGCAGACGCTGTCGATCCAGGTGCAAGGGGGCCTTGCGATCAACGACGGCCTCGGCGGGGACTTCTACTGGAACGCGACCGCGACCGGCACCGACAACGGCGCGACCATCATCAACCCGACCTCAAACACCGGCAACGGGCGGTGGCTGCGCCTGTACACGCCGCCGTTCTCGGGTCCCGGCACGGTCGCCGCCGGTGCCACCACCGATATCGGATCAACCGGCGCGAACATCGTGCTGGTGAACGGCTCGGGCCAGAGCATCTCGAACTTCGGCAACACCGCGAGCGCCAATGGGCCGCTGTACTTCATCAAGTTCAACGGCGTCAACACGATCAACCAGGGCGAGAACCAGATCTTCTGCCCGGGCGGGATCTCGATCACCACCGCCGCCGGCGACTGGTGCATCGCCTCGTATGCGGGCCAGGCCTCGGGCTGGACGATCATGGCGTACTTCCCGGTGCTGGCGAACGACATCCAGCACCTGGTGCAGGCGGCCGATCAGTCGGTGACCTCGAGCACCTCGCCGGTGACGGCGACGAACTTGCAGACGAACCTGCCCGCGGGCGCCACCATGCTGGTGCAGCTGCGGCTGCGCTTCGTCGGCGCCACCACCACCACGCAGGGCTACAACTTCCAGCTGACCACCTCGGGCGGCTTCGCGGCGGTAGGCCCGACGCTCGGCATCGGCGTGATGTCCTCGAACGAGACCACCTCCACGATCATCAGCACCACCAACAACTCGATCCCGAACGGCGCGATCTCTGACGGCGTCGGCGACATGGTGTCGATGGACTTCATCCTGGTGGTCGGCACCGCCGGCGCGATCGGGTTGCAGTTCTCGCAGAACTCCTCGAGCGCGAACGCCACCACGCTCAAAGCCGGGAGCGCCATGATCGTCACACGGATCGCCTGACATGCTGCAATATTTCGAGACCCTGCAAGATATCTCGGGCCGCTCGCTGTCACTCGACGGCGTCGCCACCTGCGTGGTCACGCAGTACCCGGGCGGCGCGGCCGCGACCATCTACGCGACCAACGGCACGGCGTTCCCGATCACCGGCAACACCATGACGGCGGACATCACCGGGCAGATCTCCGCCTTCATTCCGGACGGCGCCTACATCCTGACGTACTACTTGAACGGCACGATGTACAAGCAGAAAAGCCCGGTGCAGATCTTCGACCCGATGGGCTTCGTCAGCGTCGCCGCGACCGGCGGCGCCAACGTCTATGTGGTCAACAACACCGCATACCCGGTGAGCCTGTACGCGGGCCTTAGGATCTCGGTGACGATCCCGGTCACCAACACCGGCAACTCGACGCTGAACCTGAATGCGACCGGCGCCAAGGCACTCATTCTGCCGAACGGCGACAACATCGCGCCCAACGAGCTCGTCGCCGGCGCCACCTTCCAGTTCATCTACAACGGCACGGCGTGGCAGCTCACCAGCAACCAGGCGCAGATCGACTTCCCCGCGACCGCCAATGAGATCGGCAACGCGATCGTGCCCAGCGACACGTTCTACCCCTCCTCCGGACAGTTCGAGCAGGGCGATATCAGCCGCTGGGGCGGGAGCGCGCCGAATCTGCCCAACGCGGTATTCTTCGATGGCTCGCGCACGCAGAACGTGATCGGCACCGGCACGCCGGCGACCTACCTGTACTACTCGATCGGCACCGGCCTCTCGACGGGCACCGAGTTCTCGGTGGCGTTCGAGTACCTGGCGCAAGGCGGCGGTGTCTACAACAACGACGCGTACTGGGGCGTGGCGCTGTTCGCCGCGGCCAAGCTCTCGGGCGGCAGTCGCTCAATTTGGGCGTTCAACTCCGTCACCGAGATCGACACCGCGCGCCAGGCCTCGGCGTTCGGCAACGAGGCGGACTTCAACAACAACTCAGGCGCGGACGTCGCGCTCACTGTCAACGCCTATGACCAGATGGTCGGATACCGCGCGGCGAGCGGCGGCACCTACAAGCCGCAGGTGGCGTTTCAGACCTGGGCATCGTCCGCGGCCGGCCGCTGGCGCTTAGGTGCCGGCCTTGCCAACTGGAGCGACTACGGCCTTGTGATCATCCAGGATCCGGGCTCGGCCTCGGTGAGCGCGGACGGCACCAACTTCGGCACGGTGGGCGCGGCCGTGACGGGACCGGCGATCTTCCTGCAACCCTCGAGCAACGGCGGCAACGCGATCATCGAGATCATCAACGCGGCCGGCTCCGCGGTGAATTTCCAGGTGACGCAGGCAGGCTCGGTGGAGATTGCCAACAACCAGACCTTGGGCTGGTTCGACTCGGCCGGCACGCCGCAGACCTCCTTGTTCGTCTCGGCCGCCAACAACACGTACCTGAAGGCGAGCCCCACAGGTCCCGGCAGCGTCTTCATTACCGACCAGTCGCTGAACGCCAAGGTGAGCGTCAACGCGACGGGCCTGTCCTTCTACGGCGGCTCGCCGGTGGCGCAGCCGACCTCGAGCGGCAACACCGCGACAAGCACGGCGGGCTCGACCACGAATGTGTTCACCAACACCACCTTCACCGGCGGCATAGGATCGACGGCCTATACGGTCGGGGATATTGTGCGTGGCTTGAAGCAGCTGAACGCGTTCGTCAACTGAAGGAGCCCTCAAGATGCCCATCCCGCAACAGCGGCCAGAGAATCCGAACCCGCCGCAGCGTCACCCGAGCGCGCCGCTGCCACCGACGCCGGTCCCGCCGGGCGAGGTGGCGAAGCCATGAAGCTCGATATCACGCAGCTGGTGAAGACCCTCGACGGCAAGGACTTCAATCAACCGACCGAGCAGGGCGCGCGCATCTATGACGATGCGACGGGCAAGGACATCACGCGCGGCTCGTTCGTCGTTGGCACCCCGACGTACGAACCGGGGATGCTGCCGAAGAAACTCACCCTGCAGGAGGCGCTCGTGGCGGCGGTGAGCAACTCGTACCGGGGTGATGAGGGCTTCGACATGGCGAGAAAGCTCTCCATCCACAAGCTCGCGGCCAAACTTGTGCGGGCCGAGACCACCGTCACACTCGCGGCTGAGGAAATCGTGACGTTGAAGGAGCGCGCGGCCAAGGCCTGGGGCAGTATTTTGTTCGGTCAAATAGTCGCCCTCCTCGAGCCCGAGGAACCACCCACAGCAGCACTGACGGAGAAACCCGATGCCTGATGAAATCAAGACCGAGGCCGCGAAGGTCGAAACCGCGGTCAAAGCGGACGAGAGCAAAGTGTCGGCCGAGCTCACCGCCGCGAAGGGCTGGGTGGAGACGCACTGGGTGTGGATCGCGGGCCTGGGTGGCTTGATCGCGGGCCTGGTGATCGGACACTTCGTCCACTTCTAGGACGTGAACCCGCAGACCGAGGCGCAGCTGCGCCAGGAGCTCCACGGCGATGAGGGCATCGTCCTCAAGGTCTACGACGATGCCACCGGGCGCCCGATCGGGCCCGGCACCTTGGTCAAGGGCAACCCCACGATCGCCGTAGGGCGGAACCTGTCCGCCCGCGGCGTGCGCGCCTCCGAGAGCGAGCAGATGCTCAGCAACGACATCGCCGACTGTGAAGCAGAGCTCGCCGCCCCCATGCCGTGGATCACAACTCTGACGCCTGGCCGGCAGACGGTGATCTACTCCCTGTATTTCAACGTGGGTCTCGGCAATCCTGCGCGCTTCGAGGCGAAGTGGCCGAAGTTCCTCCAGCAGATGCAGACCGGGGAGTGGATGGCCGCGGCCTCCAACCTCGAGACATCGCAACCATGGGCGACGGAAGTGGGACCGCGGGCGCACCGCCTGGCCGAGCTCGTGCGTTATGGCTGAAGGTGTGGCACAACCGCACGAAAATCATGGGCTACGCCGGCGTGATTTCCGGAGCGGTGCAAATGGCGTTCGCCGAGGGCCAGCACTGGCAGATGTTGCTGCTTGGCGCGGCCGTTGCCGCGATCGGGCACTACAACGACAGCGTGCGGGAGTACCCGCAATGACGGTGCGGCGAAACGAGTACACCGACACCGTCAAGGACATCAAGGCGTTGATCCGGAACGAGGAAGCCGACAAGGCGAAGCGCGACCGTCTGATCTCGGATGTCGATAAGATGGTGACGCAATTTGAACGCCAGCGCGAGAAGCTCGAGGCGCTCGCGGTGCTCGCCGAGCGAGTGAAGTGGTTGACCTGGGAGGTACATCTGGTGGCAGGCGCGGTGGTGACTGAGTTCGTGAATTTTCTCGCCGGCAAGGTGCTCTGAGTGAGCCCCGCGATGGAGCTTGCCTTGAGCGACCTGATCAAGCGCGTGACCGTGGCCATGGAGAACTTCGAGAACGTGGAGCACCGCGTCGCCGATATCATCGAGGGCAACCGCGTGCAGCTCTCGCACCTGGGCGCGCAGCTGAAGATTCGCGAGATCCGCGGCGAGTTCCGCGACATGATCGCGGCGATGAACAGCCTCGCCGGCGCGCTCGCCGACTCGAACCGCTTGGAGGCGATGAAGCTCGCCGCCAACATCCCGCTGCCCGAGGCTAAGCCCACATGACCTACGTGTGGGCCGCGGTGGGGGCGATCCTCTACACGGTGCTGGTGTTCTTCGGCGGCTATCATTTCGGCGGTGAGGCGCCGAAGCTCGCCGATGCGCGCACCGAGATCAAGACGGCGCTGCACCAGCAGCAGCAGACCGGCACCGATGAGACCGTGATCGCCGAGGAGGCGAAATCGTATGAAGACGCGCAACTTGCTCCCCTTGCTGCTCCTGTTGCACGCGTGTGCTACTACAGCAACGCTGCCGCCGGCGTGCATCCCGCCGCCGCCGCCGGATCCGGAGCTCATGCGAGCCCCGCAGCTCTCGGCGCAACTGCAGTGCCTCCTGTCCCTGGGCCCGACATCGGACCCGGCGTCATGCGTGCCGCAGCCATTGCCACCGCCCAGGTGACGGCGTTGCAGGACTACATCGGCAAGGTGTGCCTGAAATGAGCAACGAGGTGTGCCACCGCTACGAATCGCAGGACGGTGCCGAAGTGCTGATCTCGGTGCACTGCCCGGCGTGCGGCTATGACCACCCGTTTCGCATCAAGGGCGAGGGGCCGATCTGGACCTGGAACGGCGACATGGTCAAGCCCACCTTCTCGCCCTCGATGCGCTGCATGGGCGGCCACCCGAAGGAGTGCCACTCGCACGTGGTCGACGGCAACATCATCTACGCGCAGGACTGCTGGCACGACAAGAAGGGGCAGACGCTGCCGCTGCCGGTGTATCAAGACTAGATCTTGAAGGTCGCCGCCTTCTCCGGATCGCGGCACGGCGTCTGTTTCCCCATGATGCGAGGCGCCGCGCAGTACGTCGTGCAATAGCAGCCGGGGGCGGGCCTGTTCAGCTTCTTCGCCAGCAACGCATCGGCATAGCCGTGCATGTATGCGGCCCTCATCAGCTTCACGATGTCCGGCTGCTCGCCGGGGTTGAACTCGCGCGCGGCGAGCTCGGCGATGCGGTACTCGAGCGTCACGTCGATCGTTTTGTCAGCCACCGGCGCTGTCTCGGCCCAGACGCTTGAGCCACTCCTCGAACTCGCGCAGCACGGACGGCTCGAGGAACACGCGGTTCATGCGGTCGCCGCCATCGGCGCGCAGCTGCACCTGGAAGCCATCGTGCGACACGTACAGGCCGTCGCCCAAGTAGGTCTCCTCGCCGGGCGCTGGAATGCTCACCACCACTTCACGATGAAGTGCACCGGCATGTACAGCACGAACAGACCGAACCCTAAGCGCACGAGCGCGCCGGCGAGCGCCGACGCCGCCTTCACATCCTGGGCGAAGCTCTGCAGGCCGCCGTTCCTGGCCGCGAGGTACAGGCCGATGCCTGCGAGCGTGAGGAGCGCGATCACTGCCCGCCCGCCTTCTTGGCGAGCTGGATGCGCTCGTAGATCTCCTCGCGGTGCACCTCGACCTTCGGCGGCGCGGCGATCCCGAGCCGCACCTGGTGCCCCTTGATGCCGAGCACGGTGACCGTGATGTCATCGCCGATCTTCACGGTCTCGCCATTGCGGCGCGTCAGAATTAGCATGTCCTTGTCCCTCGCTTCGGTGGTTTGTAGATCGGCTGATCGATGCCGGTGCCGCGCATGTTCAAGGACCGCATGCGCTCCTTGCCGCCGGCGATGTAGGCGAGCGCTTTCTTGTGCGCCTCGCGCCACTCCTCGGACAGGCGGCCGCGCTGATAGCCGCGCAGGATCGCCGCGCGCACCTCGCACGGCAGGGCGTTCCAATGGCCGTTGCAGCCCCAGAAGCCGAGGTGCACGCGGCGGTGGCAGCCGGTCCAGCCGCACAGGTGCCCGGGCTTTGGCGGCCGCGCCTTGGGGGGTGAGCGGGCGGCCATTACCAACGGTTTCCGGGGGTTGGTGCCCCCTGGTCAAAAGGGATGTCGTCATCGAAGTCCTGGCCCGGCTTCGAGACGGGCGCGTAGTTCGGATCCGCCCAGGGGTCATTGGTGCCGTGCTCCGCCACGCGCTGGCTGATCGTCTTCGGCGGGGTGTGGGTCTGCGCTGCTGCACCATTGGCGGGCGCTCGGACCTCGCCGGTCGCGGGGTCGACCACGTCCCAGGCCTGGGTGACCGGATTCCAGACGGGCGGCGGAGGCGTCGCAGGAGCGGCGATCGGCGCGGGCGGCTGCTGCACGATCCAGCGGCCGGCGTTCGCGTCCCAGACGGGCGGCGGTGGAGCG
>CAJCHX010000875.1 GCA_903970215.1 Acidobacteriaceae bacterium | reverse complement strand
GTCGGCGAAGCCGCGCGGACGGTGCCTTCCGTAGTCGAGGTGATAGCGGCGGGGGCGACGGTCCTGATCGAACCCGACGGTGCCGCCGTGCGCGCCGCCGCCGCGGGTGCACACACCGCGGACCGCGGCCACACCGACGCCACCGGAGAGGTGACGGTCGCCGTCCGATACGACGGACCCGACCTGGGCGACGACGGTGCCCGGCTGATCGCGGCTCACACGTGGGCACCGTGGACCGTGTCGTTCGTCGGCTTCGCCCCCGGATTCGGATACCTCGTGCGAGACGACGTGGTGCCGGGATCGGTGTTGTGGCGCCCGCGCCGCGCCGAGTCGCGTCCGCGAGTGCCTGCGGGTTCCGTCGCGATCGCGGCCGGGTACTGCGGGGTGTACCCGAGATCGTCGCCGGGTGGCTGGCACCTGATCGGCACGACCGATGCACCGATGTTCGACCCGCGGCGGGACCAGCCGGCATTACTGGCACCGGGGATGCGGGTGCGCTTTGTCGCCCTGTGATCCCCCGCCCTTGGATTCCACCGGCTCTGATCGCTGCCTGCGTGCCGTGCGGGTGATCACTCCCGGCGCGCTGGCCACGGTCCAGGACCGCGGTCGCCCCGGCTACGCGCACCTCGGCGTACCGCGCTCGGGAGCTGCGGATCTCGCGGCGGCGGCGCTCGCGAACCGGCTGGCGGGCAACGACCCACGCGCCGCGGTCATCGAGGCCACGACTGTCGCCGCGGCGCCCGCCCCGTCGGGTCTGGTGCTGGAGTTCGACCGCCCCGCTCTGGTCGGAATCGCCGGTCTACGTGGGGGATTCGCAACGGTGGCGCGCGGAGCACTGAGGGTGCCCGCGCTCGGCGGGCTGCGCACCTACGTGGCGCCACGCGGCGGAATCGAGATCCAGGCAGTGCTCGGCTCCCGGTCCACCGATCTACTCAGTGGTCTGGGTGGTGCGCCGCTCGCCGCAGGCGACGTGCTTCCGCTGGGTACGGCGTCCGGCCCTTGGCCCGCGACGGACATCGCCCCGCGGACGAGTGCATACGATGTCCCGCCCACGCATGACCTCCCGTCGCCCCGGGCCGTCCTCACGGCGACCCTCGGCCCGCGCGCCGACTGGTTCGCCGACCCCGAGGCGCTGTTCGCCGAATGGGAGGTGAGCGCCGACAGCAATCGAGTCGGTGTCCGCCTGCTCGGCACCCCGCTGGTGACGACCGGGCCCGAATTGCCCAGCGAAGGAATGCCGACCGGCGCGATCCAGATTCCGCCGGGTGGGCTGCCGGTGCTGTTCCTCGCCGACCACCCGACCACCGGCGGTTATCCCGTGGTCGCGGTGCTCGACGCGGCGTCGATCGCCCGCGCCGCGCAGCTGCGCCCGGGCGAACGGGTGCGGATCGGTCGAGCCGTGTGAACGCCGACCACCGGACGTGGTGCCGCTCGATCCAGCTGTGGGCGTCGCTATGCACATATCGGCCTAGCGACGCCGAGAGCGGTGTTTTCCGGCGGCACGCGGTCAGCCCCCGTCGCGCGCCAGGGTCCCGATGATGAGCGTGGCCACCGTCGACTCGAGGGCCTCCGCGAGGTCGAGCCGGAACGCGGCCAACTCGGGCTCCACCGCGTAGGCGGCGAGGGCACTCGCCGACGGAGCGGAGTGTGGGTACAGCGCGCCGGCCAGGACCACCGCGGTCAGGCAAAGCCGCCAGGCCGCATCACCGAGTTCCGGGACGGCAACGGCGAGGACGTCGACCAGCTCCGCGAGGGCATCGAACGCGTTGCGCTTGTGGCGCCGAACGGCCTCCGCCGACACGTTGTGCTCGAGTACACCCGACTGCGCGCCGACCAGGTCGCACAGTGCCGGGTGACGGCTGGCGGTGCGCCCGACCGCGGACGCGAACGCCTCGCCGCGCACGCGCGGCGAGGCCGCGGGGTCGACCGTGGCGGCCACCTCGCGCGCCAGCTCGGCCGTCCACTCGCGCGCCTCCCGGTCCAGCAGCTCGAGCAGGATCTGCTCGCGGGATTCGAAGTACCGCAAGACGTTCGACTTCGCCAGTCCCACCCGCCGGCTGAGTTCGTTGAGCGTCAGCTCTGATACCGACATCTCGGTGAGCATCGCCGCGGCGACACCGAGGATCGCCTCCCGTCGCGTCGCCCGCTGTTCCTCGCTGCGTGCCCGTTGGAATCCCACGTTCTCGATATTACAGACCGCCGGTCTATTGACATCGGACCGGCGGGCTCTTATCGTCGAATGCAACAGACCGACGGTCTATTACCGGCGGTCACCCCAGATCGGAGAGAACGAATGGCATGGAGTGAGCAGGACGTACCGGAACAGCACGGCCGCGTGGCAGTGGTGACGGGAGCGAACTCGGGACTCGGATTCGAGACCGCGCGCGTTCTTGCGGCGCGGGGCGCGACCGTCGTGCTCGCCGTGCGCGACGAGGCGCGTGGCGCAAGCGCGATCGCCCGCATCACGGACGCCGCGCCGGGCGCGCGCCTGGAACTGCAACGACTCGACCTGGGCTCGCTCGCATCGATCCGCACCGCCGCGGCGGAGCTACACGAGTCCCACCCGCGCATCGACCTGTTGATCAACAACGCCGGCGTGATGTACCCACCGCGGCAGACGACGAGTGACGGCTTCGAGTTGCAGTTCGGCACCAACCATCTGGGCCACTTCGCGTTCACCGGCCAGGTGCTCGACCTGCTGCTGCCGGTGCCCGGGTCGCGCGTCGTCACGGTCGCCAGCGTCGCGCACCGGATCCGCGCCTCGATCCACTTCGACGATCTGCAATGGGAGCGCTCGTACGAGCGCATCGCCGCCTACGGGCAGTCCAAGCTGGCCAACCTCATGTTCCATTACGAGCTGCAGCGTCGGCTCGAGGCCCGATCCGCCCCGGCCGGTCGCGGCACGGTCTCCGTGGCCGCCCACCCCGGCATCGCCGACACCGAGCTGATCCGCCACCTGCCGAAACCGCTGCAGGGTCTTCAGGCCGCTGCGCCGTTGCTGTCCCAGGACGCCGCACACGGAGCCTTACCCTCGCTGCGCGCCGCGACCGACCCGTCGGTCCTCGGCGGCCAGTTCTACGGTCCCGACGCGCTGGGTGAACGACGCGGCTCCCCGCGCGTGGTCGCGTCCAGCAAGCAGTCCTACGACCTCGACACCCAGCGCCGCCTCTGGGCCGTGTCCGAGGAGCTCACGGGCGTGGTCTTCCCGGTCTGACCACAAGACCGGCCGCACAGGCTGATCGGGGACACGGGCGGCTCCGCCGAGCGTCAGCGCGCGACGCGGTATCGCACGAACGCGGGCACTGCGGCGGCGGCCACGAGAACGAAGACGATCACCAGCCCGCCGCCGGCCCATGCCGCCACGGTGGCGCCCACCGCCGCCGCGCCCAGGCCGTGTGCCACATCCCCGGTGCGGGGGCCGCCGACCACCACCACAGTGAACACGCCCTGCAGCCGACCGCGGACATCGTCTGTCGCGGCCTCCTGCAACATCGTCGAACGGAACGCCGCCGACGCCATGTCGGCGGCGCCTCCGGCCGCGAGGAGAACCAGTGCCAGCCACAGCATTCCGCCGGCGGCCGCCAACCCGAAACCGGTCATGCTCGCACCCCAGAGCACGATCGCCCCGACCACGGCCAGCCCCTGCCGCTGGACCCGAGACGTCCAGCCGGAGAAGACGCCACCCACGACGGCGCCTGCCGACATGGCAGCGAACAGCAGAGCGAATGCGGTGCCACCCTCCACGGGGCCGCCGAAGCTCTGGTGCGCGATCTGGGGGAACAGCGCGCGCGGCATCCCGAACACCATCGCGATGATGTCCACCACGAAGGACATGAGCAGCACCTTGTGGCCGGCCAGGTAGGCGAATCCGTCGAGCACGGAGCGCAGTCCGGGGCTCTGCCCGCGATCCTCCGGCGTGATCGACGGCAGCCGCCACACCGCCCACAGGGTGCACACCATCGACGCTGCATCGATCAGGTACAGCAGCTTGAGCCCCAGGACCGGGATCAACGCCCCGCCGATCAGCGGGCCCGCGATCGCTCCGAACTGCTGAACGGTCATGTTGAGCGCGTTCGCAGCGGGGAGCAACTCCCCCGGGACGAGCCGCGCATAGATCGCCGACCGGGTCGGCTGGTTGACCCCGAAGAACGCCTGCTGCAGCGCGAACACACAGAGCACGGCCCACACATTGTTGGGAATCAGGAAGAGCAGCAGCGATGTGACTGCGAGGCCGACCGTCGTGACCACTATCAATGTCCGCCGGTCGATGGCATCGGCGAGCGCGCCACCCCACAGTCCGAACACCACGAGCGGCACCAGCCCGAACACGCCGGTTAGGCCCACGTACGCGGACGAACCGGTGATGCCGTAGATCTGCGCCGGGACCGCGACCGCCGTGAGCTGCGCGCCGACCACAGTGACCACGCCGGCCGACCACAGACGCCGGTAGTCGGGGTTGCGAAGCGGTCGGGTGTCGGCCAGCAGCCTCACGGCTGGAGCCTGACGGGCACGAAATCGGGCGCGGTGAGCCGCACCCGATCATGCACGCGGTTCGCCTGCCCCTGCCAGAACTCCACCGTGACCGGCTCGATCCGGTAGCCGCCCCAGTCGGGCGGCACCGGCACGTCGATCCCCTCGAACCGCAGTTCCGCGGCGACGAACCGCTCGCCCAGCTCCGCCCGGTCGGCGATCGGCCGAGACTGGTCGCTCGCCCACGCCCCGAGCTGCGATCCGCGCGGGCGCTGTGCCCAATAGGCGGCGGTCTCGTCGGCGCCGACCCGCGTGACGGCACCCGAGAAGTGCACCTGCCGGTGCATCGCGATCCATGGGAAGGTCACCGCTGCAACCGGATCCGCATCCAGCGCGCGCCCTTTGAACGAACCGTAGTTGGTGTAGAAGGCGACGCCCCGAGCGTCCACGCCCTTGCACAGCACCGTGCGGGTGGCCGGCCGCACGGTCCCGTCGGGATCCCGCGTCACGGTCGCGAGCACCATCGCGTTGGGCTCCGGCACCTGCGCGGCCACCGCCTCCGCGAGCCACCGCTCGAACAGCGGCAGCCAGCCGCCGGCCGCCGCAGACGGGTCGAGCACCTCGTCTGAACCTCCGTAGTTCTCCCGCATCGCGCTCAGATCCACGCCGGTGACCCTACTCACTACAGTTGGGGGCATGGCTACTGAGATTCGGGGCGGTCTCGCGGGCGTGGTCGCGATGTCCACAGAGATCGCCGAGGCCGACCCGGCCGGCGGAGTGCTGCGCTACCGGGGCGTGGACCTCGTCGACCTGCTCCGCAACCACGTCACGTATTCGGAGGTGTGGGGCCTGCTCGTCGACGGCGAGTGGGGCAACCCGCTACCCGGCGCGGAGCCGTTCCCGTTGCCCATCCACACCGGTGACGTCCGCGTCGACATGCAGGCGGGCCTGGCGATGCTCGGCCCGGTGTGGGGGTTCCAGTCGTTGCTCGACATCGACGACGAAACGGCACGCGAGAACCTCGCCCGCGCCTCGGTGACCGCATTGAGCTTCGTGGCGCAGTCGGCGCGCGGCCTGGAGCGACCCGCGGTACCCCAGCGCTTGATCGACGAATGCCCCACCGTCACTTCACGTTTCATGACGCGATGGCATGGCGAGCCGGATCCGGACCACATCCGGGCGATCGACGCGTACTGGGTGACCACAGCCGAACACGGCCTCAACACCTCCACCCTGACGGCGCGGGTCATCGCGTCCACGGGCGCCGACGTCGCCGCCGCCCTGTCGGGCGCCGTGGGTGCGCTGTCCGGCCCCTTGCACGGTGGTGCTCCGGCACGGGTGCTGCCGATGCTCGACGAGGTCGCGCGGACCGGCGACGCCCGGTCGGTCGTCGCCCGCCGGCTGGACCGGCACCAGAAGGTGATGGGATTCGGGCACCGCGTATACCGCGCCGAGGACCCGCGCGCCGAGATCCTCCGCACCGTGGCGCGCGAACTCGCCGCGCCCCGATACGACGCCGCGCTCGCGCTCGAGACCGCCGCCCTCGAGGCGTTCGCCGACCGCTACCCCGACCGCACCATCTCGACCAATGTCGAGTTCTGGGCGTCGGTGATCCTCGACTACGCCGGGGTCCCGATCCGCATGATGCCGGCGATGTTCGCGTGCGCGCGCACCGCCGGCTGGTGCGCGCACATCCTGGAGCAGAAACGGGCCGCCACATTGGTCCGCCCGTCGGCCGAGTACGTCGGCCCGGGACCTCGAAGGCCGGATGAGGTACCCGGTTGGGACACCATTAGGGTGGGGTCATGATCGAGATCCCCGCGCAGCTCAAGCCCGCTGACGGCCGGTTCGGCTGCGGTCCGTCCAAGGTCCGTCCCGAGCAGCTGAAGGCACTCGTCACGGCCGGCGCCGCGGTGATGGGGACCAGCCACCGGCAGAAGCCCGTCAAGGACGTCGTGGGCCGCGTGCGCACCGGTCTCGCGCAGTTGTTCTCCCTTCCGGACGGGTACGAGGTGGTGCTCGGCAACGGCGGCACCACGGCGTTCTGGGACGCCGCCAGCTTCGGTCTGATCCGCGAGAAGTCGCTGCACCTGACCTACGGCGAGTTCTCGTCGAAGTTCGCCTCCGTCGCCAAGAAGGCGCCGCACATCGGCGACCCGATCGTGATCTCCACCGCCCCGGGCACCGCGCCCCAGCCCACCTCGGACCCTTCTGCCGACCTGGTCGGCTGGGCCCACAACGAGACCTCGACCGGTGTGGCGCTGCAGCCCACGCGGGTCGGCGACGGCCTGATCGCCATCGACGCCACGTCCGGCGCCGGGGGCCTTCCCGTCGACATCGCCGACACCGACGTGTACTACTTCGCGCCGCAGAAGTGCTTCGCCTCCGACGGTGGCCTGTGGGTGGCGATCATGAG
>CAJCHX010000874.1 GCA_903970215.1 Acidobacteriaceae bacterium | reverse complement strand
CGATGGTGACGTGCGTCGCTCCGGGTATGGCGGCGGCCCAATCGGCCGCCACGGCCTCAGGGTGCAGCGAGTCCCCGCGTGCCCCGATCACGACCGTCGGCATCGTGATCCGGGCGAGTTCGGTGGCTGTGGGCGCCACGTACGCGGCGGCCTCCCGCAGCGCGGGAGCCAGGAAGTCGGCGTGCGCCGTCCACGATCGGGTCAGCTCGCGGGCCAACCAGGGCGGACTGCCCGCGCGCATCTGCGCGATAGCCGCTTCTGTGCCCTGTTCGTCGACGAGTTCCGCGGTCAGTCGCGCTGCGACGGCGGCTGGTGTCTCATCGGTCGGGATCCCCGTCCACGGGGCGAGCGCGAGCACCAGCGCGCCAGCACTCTGCTGGGCGCCCAGCGCCCAGCGCGCAGCCACCGCGGCGCCGAGTGACACGCCGCAGGCGACCACCGGACCGTCCGCGGCCGCGGCGGTCAGTGCGTCGAGGTATGTGGTCACCACTGACGGCGGCGCGGCGTCGACGGCGACGACCCGGGCGCATCGTCGGGCGAGCGGCACGAAGGCCCGCGCCACGAAATCACCGTCGGACCCGGAGCCGGGCAGCAGCACCGCGGTCGCAGCGGACAGGTCGAGCTGTGCGACCGGCGAGTGGTGCGACGGGGGCAGTTCCGTTACGGACATGAACCGCTACTGTATGCGGCTGTGACAGACGAGGACACGGCGCCCGAGCCGCCGCTCAAGGAGCAGATCCTGGCCCAGATGGGTGGCTGGACCGGCATGGTGTACTCGTCGCTGCCGGTCGTCGCGTTCGTCCCGGCCAACGCACTGTGGGGACTCGAGTGGGGCTCGGTAGCCGCGATCGGCGTGGCAGCGGTGATCCTGGTGATCCGGTTGGCGACGCGGTCGTCGGTGCAGCCGGCCGTCTCCGGGTTCGTCGGCGTCGGCATGTGTGTTCTGATCGCGCTCGCGGTGGGCAGCGGCAAGGGCTTCTTCCTCTACGGCATCGTGGTGCAGGCCGTACTGCTGGTCGCGTTCGTGGTCTCGGTGGTGATTCGCCGGCCGCTGGTGGGTGTGCTGTGGAATTCGCTCGATCTCGGTGGGCCGCGGCACGTCGACCAGCACTGGCGCAGCGTTCGCCGCGAACTGTGGACCTTCGACGCGCTGACGGTGTTGTGGGCCGCCATGTTCGGTGTCCGGTTCGTTGTACAAGGACTGCTGTACACGCAGGGGCGCACCGGCTGGTTGGGCGTCGCCCGGATCGCGATGGGGTGGCCGTTGTTCGGCCTGTGCCTGCTCGCGACCTACGGAGGCGCGCGCTGGGCAGTGGCGACGGTGACGGACACGTCGGTGGCCGGGGAGATCGATACGCAGCA
This sequence comes from Acidobacteriaceae bacterium, assembly GCA_903970215.1. Lineage (GTDB taxonomy): Bacteria > Actinomycetota > Actinomycetes > Mycobacteriales > Mycobacteriaceae > Tsukamurella. The sequence goes on along the minus strand of CAJCHX010000874.1, from coordinate 6,876 downwards.
TGGTGACGGACCGGACAGCGATCCGCTCACCCGGGATGAAGGGGACAGGCAGTGATCGCGCGCGACGAACTCGTCGTCACCGTCGGCGCGCCCGCGCACGGCGGCCTCACCGTTGCTCGGGTCGACGGGCAGGTGGTGTTCGTCAGCGGGGCCTTGCCCGGCGAGACGGTCCGGGTGAGAGTGACCGAGGTCAAGAGCTCCTTCGCGCGAGCCGCGGTGACCGACGTCGAGACCGCGTCGGCGCACAGGATCCCGCAGGCCTGTGCTGCGGCCGCAGCGGGCGCCGGGTGCTGCGACCTGACCTACACCGAACCCGCGTACGCCCGCGCTCTCAAAGCCGAAGTCCTGTGCGACGTGCTCAGCCGGATCGGCCGGTTCGCCCAGCCTCCGGGCGCCTGGGACGGCACCGTCAGCGAGGTGACCCCCGGGCTCGTCGCGGGCTGGCGGTCCCGGACCCGGATGGCGCTCACCGCCGACGGGCGGGCCGGTTGGCACGCCGCGCGCAGCGACGCCGTGGTGCCCACGGTCGATTGCAGGCAACTGCCCGCGGAACTCACGGCCGGACTGTCCGACCTCCTTCTCACTCGGCGCCCGCCGGGCGGTCCGAACGCTGAGGTGATCGTCGCCCTCGACGACGCGGGGACGCGCCACGCGGTCCGCGGCTCGGCCACCCGACGCGGCGGCTGGACGGCGGACCTGTTGCTCGACGGCAGCGGGATCGCTCGCCAGCGGGTGGGGACGCGGTCGTTCGCGGTACCTGTCACCGCCTTCTGGCAGGCTCATCGCGACGCCGTCAGCCGGTACACGGATCTCGTCGCGCGGTGGGTTCCCGACGACGCACAGACGGCCTGGGACCTGTACGGCGGCGTCGGGGTGTTCGCATCCGTGCTGGCCGACCGCGGAATGGTCGTAGACGTCGTCGAGACCTCGGCCGACGCCGTGCGTGCGGGTAGACGGGCGTTCGAACGCGATCCGGTCACGTTCCATCGGCGTCCTGTGGACGGGACGCTCGCCGGGCTCGAGCGCCCCGACGCGGTGGTCCTCGATCCGCCCCGCGCGGGAGCGGGGGTGGCGGTGATCCGCAAAGCGGCCGCGGCCGGGCCCGGTACCGTCGTCCATATCGGCTGCGACCCGGCCTCGTTCGCCCGCGATCTGGGACTGTGGCGCGACGCCGGATACGTGGTCAGGGACCTCGTGGCCTTCGATGCCTTTCCTGGAACCCATCATCTGGAATGCTTGGCGCGATTGACGCCGGCCTCCGCGTCGTAGAGTGGCGGGGGAGTTCTGGGTGGGTGTAGACACAACGGATACGTTGCCGGGCGATCGCGAGGTGTCGCGGCCGAGAGGAGAACGCGGGGACAATGGGAGTGCTGGACAACATCGATTCCCCGGGTGATCTGCACAAACTCGATCAACGCGCGCTCACTGCGCTGGCAGCGGAGATCCGCGAGTTCCTCGTGGACAAGGTGTCGGCGACCGGCGGTCACCTCGGCCCCAACCTCGGTGTGGTCGAGCTCACCATCGCGCTGCATCGGGTGTTCAATTCGCCCGTCGACCCCATCCTGTTCGACACCGGCCACCAGGCCTACGTGCACAAGATCCTCACCGGCCGGCGCGACTCGTTCGACTCCCTGCGGCAGCGGCACGGCCTGTCCGGATACCCGTGCCGGGGAGAGTCGGAGCACGACTGGGTCGAGTCGTCCCACGCCAGCGCGGCGTTGAGTTACGCGGACGGCCTCGCGAAGGCGTTCGCGCTCAAGGGTGAACAGCGCACCGTGGTGGCCGTGGTCGGCGACGGCGCGCTCACCGGCGGGATGTGTTGGGAGGCGCTGAACAACATCGCGGCGTCCGACCGCCCCGTCGTCGTAGTGGTCAACGACAACGGTCGCTCGTACGCGCCCACCATCGGGGGTCTCGCGTTGCACCTGTCCGGTCTTCGCACCCAGCCGGCCTACGAGCACTTCCTCGAGGCCGGCCGGCGGCGGGTGCGCAACGTTCCCGTCGTCGGCCCGCCGGCGTACTCACTGCTGCACGGCATGAAGGCGGGAATCAAGGACGTGCTCAGCCCGCAGGCCATGTTCGGCGACCTGGGGTTGAAGTACCTCGGGCCGGTGGACGGGCACGACGAGGCAGCGCTCGAGTCGGCGCTGCGGCGGGCCAAGGACTTCGGCGGCCCGGTGGTCGTGCATGCGATCACCCGCAAGGGCATGGGTTACGAGCATGCCGAGAACCACGAGGCCGACCAGATGCACGGGATCGGTGTGATCGACCCGGCGACCGGTCTGTCCAAATCGGGTCCGAGCGGACAGGACTGGACCTCGGTGTTCTCCGAGGAACTGATCGCGCACGGCGAGCGCAGGCCCGACGTGGTCGCGATCACCGGCGCGATGGCCGAACCCACCGGTGTGGCACCGTTCGGGAAGAAGTTCCCCGAGCGGATGTACGACGTGGGCATCGCGGAGCAACATGCGCTGACGTCTGCGGCCGGTCTGGCTCTGGGCGGGATGCATCCGGTGGTCGCGCTGTATTCCACGTTTCTCAACCGTGCGTTCGACCAACTGCTGATGGACGTAGCGCTGTTGCGGCAGCCCGTGACGGTGGTGTTGGACCGGTCCGGCGTGACCGGGCCCGACGGCGCGTCGCACCATGGCATGTGGGACCTCTCGCTGGCCGCAGTCGTGCCCGGCCTGAGGACCGCAGTGCCCCGCGATGGTGCGCGGCTGCGCGAGGAATTCGCCGAGGCGCTGGGCGTGAGCGATGGACCGACGCTGATCCGGTACCCGAAAGGTGCTGTGCCGGAGGATCTTCCGGCGGTGCGGCGGTTGGACGACGGAGTCGACGTGCTGCACGAGGCTCAGGTCGACGGACGCCGCGGTTCGGCCACCGACGTGTTGATCGTCGCGGTAGGCCCGTTCGGGCACACGGCCGTCGACGTGGCCGACCGATTGCGCGCGCAGGGAATCGGTGTGACCGTCGCCGACCCACGCTGGGTCATCCCGGTGCCGGCCTCGATCGTCGAGTTGGCGGCGGTGCATCGCCTGGTGGTGACGGTGGAGGACTCTGGCGTCGCCGGTGGTGTCGGCGCGGCGGTGACCGCTGCGCTCCAGCGAGCCGATGTGGACACTCCGGTCCGGGTGTTCGGCGTCGCGCAGCAGTTCCTCGACCACGGCTCGCGCGCGCAGCTGCTGGGCGAACTCGGCCTGACCGCACCCGATCTCGCGCTCGCGATCGCCGAGTGGTTCGCGGCGAGCAACCGGCGGGGAGACATCCCGCCGAGCTGACTCGCCGGGGCCGTCAGGGGTTGAGCGGGACGATCAGGATCAGCAGATCGGCGACGTCGCACGCGAGGGCCTCAGGCGCACACTCGTCGCCGTCGAGGTAGCGCAGCAGCGCCTGGTGGAACAGGCCGTCGAACAGCGCGTACCCCATCGGGGACGGTACGACGGGATTCGTTCCGCGCAGGCTGGCGTAGCGGGTGACGACGCGCCAGATCATGTTCTCCAGGCTGAGGTCGATCTCGTCGACGGCAGAGGAGAACGAGCGCTCGAACATCGACTGGGAGCGCAGGTCATACCAGAGCCGGTGCATCCCGGCTTCGTCGCGCAGGGTCACGGCCATGGCGGCGGCGAACCCGGACTCGAAGTCGCGCGGGCCGGCCGCGTAGTTGACGACGTCGTCGTACCGGTGGATGCAGTGGGCCTTGTAGATCATGACGCAGTGCGTCATCAGATCGACCTTGTCGGCGAAGTACTTGGTCAGCTCCTCATAGCTGATGTTCGAGTGGTCCGCGATCGCCCGTCGGCTCGCTCGTGCGTACCCCAACTCGGCCAAGGCCTCGAGCGCCTGCGCGGCAAGCCGATCTCGATGTTCGCTGAAGTCATCGGCGTCGTGGGCCCCGGAATCTGTGCCCGCGTCTTCGGCAACTCCGGTCATCCGCGCCGCCCTTCGTCTGTGTTCCATTGAATTTAGTCGCGTGGACCGCATCTGTAAATGCGTGATCATCCGGCAGCGATCCTGCGCCTCCCAGTTCGTGAGGCAGTTCGAGGTGGCTCTCCGGTCATTCCCCGTCGAGTGAGTCCGCGAGTGCCTCGACCGTGAGGTCCCGTTGCCATCCGCGGGCGCCGGCGTCCCTCAACGCCGCGTCGACTGCCGTGCGTCGGGCGTCGTCGTCCGGTGTCGGCTGCCACGACCAGCACAGCTGCCGCACTGCGTCGGGCGGCAACAGGTTCTCGATGGGAAGGTTGTGCGCCTCGGCGATTTCGGTGAGTGTGGCGCGGGCCCTAGCCAGGCGTTCGGCCTCCTCGGGATGGCTTCGGCCCCAACGGTTTCCCGCAGGCATAGCGGATCGCGGCCCGTGTAGGGGCGGGAGCTTGTTGTCCGCCAACGCGTTCGCGCGGTCGAGCGCGGCCATCCATCGCCGTGCGGTTCGGCGCATCCTCGGGCCGCCGAAGACGGGCAGAGCGGTCAGTGCGTCTTCGGTCACAGGATTACTGCTCGCGGCGTTGATGATCGCCGCGTCTGGAAGCGTGCGGCCCGGCGCCACGTCTCGCTTGGCCGCGAACTCGTCGCGCGCCAGCCACAGCTCGCGTGCGCGGGCGAGTTGCCTACGGTTGCGGAGCGACGCCAGGCGGGAGGTGCGTCGCCACGGGTCGACCCGCGCCGGTGGGTCGGGCCGCAGCCGCTCCGCTTCGAACTCCTCGCGCGCCCAATCCAGCTTGCCCTGTTCGGCGAGTCGCAGCTCGATCTCGTCGCGCAGGTCTATGAGGAGTTCGACGTCGAGAGCGGCGTATGTCAGCCAGTCGTGGGGGAGGGGGCGCTTACTCCAGTCGGCAGCGCCGTGCCCTTTGGCAAGGAGGTATCCGGTGTATTCGAGTGTCATCGCGGCGAGGTTCACCCGCGGTTCGCCCAGCAGGCGCCCAGCCAGCTCGGTGTCGAACAGCTCGTCGCAGACGAATCCAGCGTCGCGAAGACAGGGTAGGTCCTGGTCGGCGGCGTGCAGGATCCACTCGACGCCGCGCAGTGCATCGGCGACCGGGCCCAGCGCTTCGGGCTCCTCGATCGGGTCGATGAGGAACAGTCCGGACCCGGTGCGCTTGATCTGGATGAGGTACGCCCGGGACGAGTATGTGAACCCCGAGGCTCGTTCGGTGTCCAGAGCGACGGGGCCCGTGCCTGCGGCCAGCGCTGCTGCGCACTCCGCGAACTCGGTAGCGGTCGTCAGTGGGTCCGGGACACCTTCCAGCGGCTCGGTCAGTTCGATGGTCATCGCTACGACGCGGGCCCCAGGCGGGCCACTCCGACAGGAGGAAGACCTGCAGCCAGGGCGAGCACCGTGGCGAATGCCTCGACATGCCCTGACAGATCGGGGCTGGTCGCCGTCCACGATGCGCGCAGCTCCAGCTGGTGCGCGCGCGGGGGCCCCGCGATGTCGCCATAGCGCACCGACGACGTGGAAGTCACCGTCCCACCCAGCGCTGTGACCTCTTGGCTCCGCTCGGCCAGCGCGTCGGTGAGCCAGCTCCACGCCACCTCCGGAAGCAGGGGATCGACTGCGAGGATCTCGTCGACGTCGGACTGTACGTAAGCGACCAATCGCATCAGGCCGTTCCACGCCTCGTGGCCGTCGGGGTCATAGAGCAGGATCAGCCGCCCGAAGGTCTCGCCGTCCGAGTGCTCGGCCACCACGTCGGTCTCTGGTGCGCGCACCTCGGCGCCGATCGCGTAGCTGTACGGCGCGAGCCGCTGCGGTGGTCGGATCGCGCCGATCTCGATCTCGGAGCGCACGGTCGCGGCATGCATCGAGTCGATGGCGTCGCGAAAGGGTACCGGATCGGTCCCGGCTCCAGGATGGCTCACAGCTTGCGACCGTAGTCTCGCTCGGCGTGTCGGCGATGGAGGCGCGCCGTCCTGCCGGCCCGCCCGTCTGACAGGATGGACGACGATGAGCAACGCAACCGCCGTTAACCCACTGCTCGCCGCTGCGAGCGGATTGCGGCCCTCCCGCAGACCGGTGTGGTTCATGCGACAGGCAGGCCGTTCCCTCCCGGAGTACCGGAAGGTACGCGCTGGAATCGGGATGCTCGATTCCTGCTTCCGGCCCGATCTGGTCTGCGAGATCACGTTGCAACCGGTGCGCCGGCACCACACCGATGCCGCGATCCTGTTCTCCGACATCGTCGTCCCGCTTCGCGCCGCCGGCGTCGATCTGGACATCGTGAGCGGCGTCGGGCCCGTCATCGAGCGCCCCATCCGGAATGCCGAAGCCGTCGCCGAACTGCCGCTGCTCGACCCGTCGCAGGTCGAGCCGGTCGCCGAGGCGGTGCGGCTGCTTCGCGCCGAGTTGGGAGAGGTGGCGCTCATCGGCTTCGCGGGCGCGCCGTTCACGTTGGCCTCGTACCTGGTGGAGGGCGGTCCCAGCCGCAGCCACGAGCGGACCAAGGCGCTGATGTACTCCGACCCGGCCACGTGGCACGCACTGCTCGATCGGCTGGCCGACATCGCCATCGTCTTCCTGCGCGTGCAGGCCGATGCCGGAGTGCAGGCATTCCAGTTGTTCGACTCGTGGGCCGGTGCGCTCTCGCTCGCCGACTATCGCGAGTTCGTGCAGCCGCATTCGGCGCGGGTGTTCGCAGCGTTCGACGGCCTGGGCCTGCCCCGTCTGCACTTCGGTGTGGGAACCGGCGAACTGCTCGGTGCGATGGGTGCGGCCGGGGCCGACGTCGTGGGCGTCGACTGGCGCGTACCGCTCGATGTGGCAGCGCGGCGCGTCGGGCCGGGCAAAGCACTGCAGGGCAACCTGGATCCAGCGGTGTTGCTCGGTCCGTGGGACGCCGTAGAAGCTCAGGTGCGGCGGGTATGTGCCGACGCCGACGCAGC
>CAJCHX010000873.1 GCA_903970215.1 Acidobacteriaceae bacterium | reverse complement strand
CCGCGATCGGGGTCGGGCTCCCGCCGGTGCCGACCTTCCAGGTGGTCGCGCCCAACCCGGGCGCACCCAGCCAGGCCGGGCGGCCGACCGTCGCCGCGAAGCCGACATCCTTGACGTCCCCCGCACCGTCGAAGCCCGCGGCACCCGCCGGGCCGGCCTCGACGCCGACCTCCAAGGCAGGGAACTGAGCTCCCATGAAATCCATCCGATCGACCATCGTCAAGATCGCGATCTTCACGGTCGTGATGTTGCTCGGGCTCTACCTGACCATGATGGCGCTCACCCGCCCGGTCCAGGGAAAGCTCGACACCTATCACGGGTTGTTCACGGACGTCTCCGGCCTCAAGGTCGGTGACGACGTCCGCCTCCTGGGGGTCCAGGTGGGCAAAGTCAAGAGCGTCGGGATCCATCAGTCGTCCGATCACCGCGAGACCGATGCCCAGGTCGACTTCACGGTCCTCGACTCGCACCGGCTTCCCAGCGGTACCAAGATCGCGATCCGCTACCAGAACCTGACGGGCTCGCGGTATGTCGACCTCCAGACGCCCAGCCAGCCGACCGGGTCACAGATCGAGCCGGGTACCACGTTCCCGCAGTCGGAGACCGTCGCATCCTTCGACATCACCAGCGTCTTCAACGGCCTCAAGCCGGTTCTCGCGACCCTGGCCCCCGATGACATCAACCACCTGGCCCAGAGCATCCTCTCGGTGGTGCAGGGCAACGGGGAGGGCATCGGGCCGGTACTGGAGTCGGTAGACAAGCTGGTCACGGTCAGCAACGACCGACAGACGATCCTGACGACTCTCATCACCAACCTCGGACAGATCTCGCAGCAGATCGACGGGAACTCGCCTGGGCTGGTCCGCGTGCTGTCGGACCTGGACGTGCTCAGCCGGACGCTGGCGGCCCAGACCGACTCGATGCGGGAGTGGTCCGACAAGACCTCAGGAGTGGTGAGCCGGACCAACGCGCTGTTCGCGGCGCTGGGTCTGACACCCAATACGAACCCCGCGCTCGACGCGGTCATCGCGAATGCGATGCCGACGGCGGAGTCGATCGTGGACATCCTGGCCGACATCCCCGGCCTGATCAGCCTCCTGAACAGCGCGATGGACCAGCAGACGCCGGACAGCGTCGAACTCAAGTGCACCCACGGCCAGGCTTCGCTGCCCGGAATGATGAACGTCTTTGTGGCGGGACAGAGGATCACGGTATGCAATCCAAAGTGAGCTTCTTCAATCGGCCGATGCCGACTGCGATTCAGGAGCGGCGGCAGCAGCTGAACTGGGGTATCGCCGGCGTCATCATCGCGGTGATCGGTGCTCTGATCTGTCTGTACCTGTACGTGGTGCAGCCCGGTACCACGGAGTACACCGCGCGGTTCGCCGAGTCGCAGACGGTGCAGACGGGCGACGATGTCCGCATCGACGGCTTCCGGGTCGGTTCGGTGTCGGCCCTCAAGATCGAGGCCACCGACGTTCTGGTCACCATGAAGATCAAGAGCAACGTCTTCGTCGGTGACGAGTCGACCCTGGCGACTCGGATGCTCACCGTGGTCGGTGGCTACTACATCGCGCTCGACCCGATCGGCACCACGTCGCTCGGCAAGAACTCGATCCCGCCGGAGCGGATCAACACGCCGTACAGCCTGCTCGAGACCTTCGAGAACGCCACCCCCAAGGTGGCGGCTGTCGATGCGACTCCGATTCGCGAGACCATGGCTCAGGTCAACGAGGCCTTGGCCGGCCACCCGGACTCGATCCGCGACGGGGTGACCGCGTTCAACAAGATGGTGGACAACATCATCCGGCAGCAGGACCAGGCCGGTGAGTTCGTGAAGATCCTCGGCCAGTACTCCAGTGCAGTACGGGACAACGGCGACCTGCTGCTGTCGATCATGCGGAACTTCAGCCAGTTCTTCGCCGCAGCCGAGGTGAACCTGGGCGGCTTCCAGTCGTACCTCACCAACACCACCCAGATCGTGCAGCGACTGGCTCCGGTGGAGAGCGTGTATCTCCAGGAGATCGACCCGCTCGCCAGCCGGCTCGATGCACTGGTCGCCAAGGCCAAGCAGCTCCTCGCCCAGGCCGAGCCCACGATCCAGCAGGGCAAGACCCTGATCAAGAATCTCCAGGCGCAGATCGCCCCCGACGGGTCGATCAGCGTCAACCAGGCGACCAAGCGGTTCCTGGCGACCAATGTCTGCATTCCGGCCCCGGGGGTGACCTGCTAAATGCGTAAATTCCTCGGATCGCGTGGTGCGATGTCGGCGATCGTGGTGATCGTGGCCGTCGCGGTGGTGGTGGGCGGACTCGCCCTCAGGTCCGCGATGAAGCAGATGACCTCGTACTGCGCACTGATGCCCGACGCCGTGGGCCTGTTCACCGGCAACAAGGTGGCGCAGTTCGGCTACCCGATCGGCTCGGTCACGAAGATCACGCCGCAGGGCGGCAAGGTGCGGGTCGACTTCAAGATCGACGCGGATCGCAAGCTGCCCGCCAACGTCGGCGCGGTCACGATCTCCGATGAGCTCGTGGCGGAGCGGCGGCTCGAGCTGGTCGAGCCCTACAACGGCGGCCCCACCTGGGACCACACGCAGTGCATCACCAACACCAAGACGCCCCTGTCGATCACCGACTCGTTGAACGCGATCTCGGGTCTCGCAGGGCAGCTGACCACCGCCGGTGGTACGGAGCAGTTCAAAGAGGCCATGGCCTCGTTCGGTTCGGTGAACCGGGCGACGACGGGCCTCGGACCTCAGGTGGAGCAGATCACCAACAACCTCGGCGAGTTGATGCGCAACCCGGGGCCCGGTATGGGCGACATCGCGGCGATCCTGGACTCATTCGTCCCGCTGTCGAACGGGCTGGTGCAGAACTGGGCGGAGCTGAAGAGCTTCATGAACACCTTCGCCTACAACATCGGGGAAGTCGCGGTGCCGCTGCTCAACACCGGTCTCGGCGCGTTCCCGGACCTGCCCGGCCTCGTGAACATGCTCGGCACGCTGATGACCAAGTACGGCTCGTTCGCGTACCCGCTGCTCGAGATCACGGTGCCGGCCACCGACCTGCTGGCGGCAGGAATGCGAGACTTCGGCGACCTGCTCAATCTGCTGCCGCCGCTGATTCATGCCTTCACCATCAACGTCGATAAGCGCACTCTCGGCACACACATCACGTACCGACCGCCATCAGCACTGGTTCCGTCGAAGAACCCCCAGCTGACCTGCGACAGCATCAACCGGCTCGCACCGGGGCAGTGCACGATCGTCGACCCAAGCCACATCAACGTGAACCTGATCACCACAGTCCTGCGTGCGACGGGAGCGGCATACTGATGAGGAAATTCTTCCGAAGGCGGGCCGCGGGGGTGGGTGCCGTGACGGTCGCGGCGGCGCTGACGCTCACGGGGTGCGGGCTCAACTTCAACCCGTCGTCCATCCCGACGCCCGGTGAGGGCGGCGGGGGAGCGGGCTACATCCTGCACCTGGACTTCCCCAGCGTGCTCAACCTCCCGGACCGTGCTCGCGTCGTGGTCAACGGCGTCGATTCCGGTCGGTTGCAGTCGGTGACGCTGCAGAACGGCATCGCTGTCATCAACGTCAAGATCTACGACGGGGTCAAGCTCCCGACCACGTCCACCGCCACTCTGCAACAGGACACCATCCTCGGCGACGTCTACGTCTCGATGAACGCGCCGACCACCGGGTACTCCGATCTGTTGCAGGACGGCAGTACCGTGCCGCTCACGCAGACCAAGGCGCCGACGCAGATCGAGGACATCCTCCGCGACCTGTCGAACTTCCTCGGCAGCGGCAGTCTGATGCAGGTCCAGGACACCTTCAAGCGAGTCAACGACAACCTGCCCGGCGACCCTAAGAAGTTGCAGGCGCTGGTGAAGACCATCTCGCAGACACTGGTCGATCTGGGGCAACAGAACGACCAGGTCAGCCAGGTGATCACGTCGATGGGCAGTATCGGCGACACGATCAACCAGAACTCCGACTTCATCTCGTCGTTGTTGGCGCCCGGGGGCGACACCTGGCTCAACAACGACCTGCAGATCACGGCCGGCGCGATCGAGATCCTGTCCCGGCTCTCCAACGCACTGTCGCCCTTGACGTTCGCCGAGCCGTTGCTCGAGACCACGACGGCTGTCGTGGCGACGGTGATCAAGCCGCTCATGTTCCCGGGCTGGCCCAACATGAACGGGCGTCCCGCGAACCTCGCGAACCTGCAGGACCTGCTCCAGAACAAGATCCTGCCGTTCCTGCAGAGCGGTCCGAAGATCAACGTCCGAACAGTGGGTACCGACGGTCAGGTTCCTACCGAGGCGGAGGCCCAGCAGATGATAAAGACCCTCCGGACGTTTGGAGCTGTCCCGTGAAAAAGAGCACTATTGCCAGCCTTGCGACATTCGTCGTGGTGATGGTCCTCGGCGTCGCGTATCTGACGTTGTCCGTGGTCCAGTACAACCCGTTGCGGCGGTACACCACCGTGAACATGGTTCTGGACAACTCCAGCCAGCTGGTGCACGGCACGTCGGTCCTGCTCCGTGGGGTCAAGGTGGGCGACGTGGTCAGTGTCACGCCGTCCGGCGAACAGGTGGCGGTCAAGGTGCGGTTCAACCGGGACTACCAGATCCCGGCCGAGACCGAGGTCAAGATCGAGCAGCTCTCGGCTGTCGGCGAGCCGATCCTGGACTTCATGCCCGACTCGCTCGACGGGCCGTACCTGCACAACGGCTCCACCATCGGGACGGCGCAGATCCGCAACCCGCTCTCCATCCCCGCCATCTTCAAGTTGGTGGCCGGCTTCTCGAGCAACATCAACTCGAAGCAGTTGGGCGGTATCGCGGACACGGTGTACCAGGCCACGGATGGCACGCAGGACGCGCTGCCGAACCTGAGCACCGCGGGGCAGCTGCTCTCGCAGACCATCCTGTCTCGGATGCCGGGGATCCGGCAGATGCTGGTGAACACTCAGAACTACCAGTCCGACTGGGACTGGGTGTCGGGCGCACTGCCGGGATTCACATCGGGAAGCACCACCTTCATCAACAAGGACGCCCAGCTGATGCAGGTCATGGACACGATGATGAAGCAGGGCAACCTGCCGAACCAGCTGACCCAGACGGTCAATCCCTACCTCGGAACCCTGGTGCCGTACACCAACAAGTTGCTGCCCAACCTGGGCGCGATCGTCGGCCCATTGGCTCCGTCGTTCAATGCGATCAACGACGTGTTGCCGCAGCTGGACATCTCCGCCATGCTCTCGCAGGCCCTGAACACGTTCGGGTCGAACGGAGCTAACCTGACGGTGACCATCCCGCAGAACTAGGCGGACTTGCGGACGTGGGTTCACGTCCCGAAACGAGGTTGGGGGCCGGTGCGGCCCGGGTCGTGACGGCCCGCGGACGGACCGCCCCCAACGGCGTGTCGTCGCCGAGGCGACGCGCCACAGACCATAACGACAGGATTGGGTACCGAGCGAAGTGACTGACACCAGCGACGAGAAGCCGACTGAGGACGCGAACGAGACCGAGGCCCCGGCGCCCGACTCGGTGGGATCCGAGGCCGACGACGAGCCGACGGTGACGTTGGGGAAGAAGACGTCGTCGAAGAAGGTCGCGCAGGAGGAGGACGACGACGAGTACGAGGAGGTCGTCGTACGGCGCGTCCGGCGCCGTCCCGAGCCGGAGCCGGTCGACGACGTCGACGAGACCACCGAGATCCGGCCGCGCCGGCGTCCCGCAGCGTCGGGTTCCCGACGGCCCGTGGGTGATCGCCTGGCGCCGCGCGCGCAGGCGTACGCCCGATCCGGGCCGTCGACGCTGGTGACCGTGGGGGCGACGGTGCTCGTGATCGCCCTGGTCGCCTTCGCCGTCGTGAGTGCCTTCTTCTGGTGGAAGAAGTCGAGCGATCTGTCCGACCTGCAAGGCCAGCTGGCCGACGATGCCAAGGCCGAGCAGGTGGCGTCCGACTACGCGGTGGGTGCCGCGACGTTCGACTATCACGACCTGACGCCGTGGGTGAACGCCCTGACCAACGGTGTCTCGCCTGATCTCAAGACCAAGCTCAACGCCACGTCGTCCGCGATGAACCAGCTCCTGCAGCCGCTGCAGTGGGTGTCCAAGGCCTCCAAACTGGACGCGGTGGTCAACTCGCGCTCCGGTGGGATCTACAAGGTCAACGTGTATGTCAGGGTGGACGCCACCAACGTGCAGACGCCCACCGGCCGCACGGTCAACGTGGTGTACAACGTGACCCTGAACAAGGACGCCGGCTGGCAGATCACCGACGTGGGCAGCCCCGCGGGTCTCGCCGACAACATGGGGGCCAGCCAAGGCGGGAGCTCGATTCCCACCACCAGCGCTGCCCCGACGACCGACCAGACCGCCCCTACGGCCGGCCAGACGGGCGCACCGGCGCCCGTTCCCGGCGGCTAGCCGGACGTCGTCATGAACCGAGCGCCGAGGTCCGCGATCCGCGGATCTCGGCGTCGGTGCTTCCGACCGCGTGTAGTACTATCGCCTGTAGTTGATAGGCGTGAGCGACGTCGCGAGCTACGGTGCGCGCACTGTGCGACCAGGGGTAACCCCGGTGTGGGACGGGGCACCGTGCGTTGATAGAGTCACAGCAGATCACAGGAATCCGCGAGCGAAGTGTGCGCGGATCCGGCAGACGCCGCCTCACCAGATGTCTCAACGGCGAGACATCCGCCGAGACCTCGAAGGAGGGGAGATGACGACGCCAGCCTCGGAATCGCGGCCTTCCGGCCCTGTCAGCACCGGCCCCGTCGAGCCCACCTTTCCATCCGCGCGATCCGCGCCGTCGGTCGAAGCAACGGCCCAGACTGTCGATAGTACCGATTCGGCGGCGGAAGGCGCGATGAACTTTCCCCTACCTCCGCTGGGCCTCGGAAATCCGCTGGTCATCATCATTGCGCTGTCCGTCGTGGCCGGTGGCGCGAGCGCGTGGACGGGCCATGTGTTCTTCGCCGTCTGGTTCTTCGTCGGTGGCCTGCTGGCGGTAGCCAACGCGAAGTTGGTGATCCTCAAGGTCGGCTCCGCTACTGCCGACGAGAACCCGCGCAAAGCGCCCGTCGCAGTCAATGCCATGGTCCGGCTCGGCCTCATCACCGTCGTCGCGCTGGTCGTCGCCTACTTCTTCCGGCCGGACGGCTTGGGCGTCATGTTCGGCCTCGCGGTCGGGCAGGTCGTTCTGGTCCTCCACTCTGTGATCCCCGTTCTGAAAGGACTCCGAAAGCAGTCATGAGCTCTGATTTGTACGCTGACGGGATCGAGGTCGGTCAGCACCGAGAGGTGGTTCTCTTCGGCCTGACCTTCAACTCGGACACGATCGTGGCGACCGCGATCGCTGCGGTGATCATCCTTATTCTTGCCTTCATCCTGCGCGCCAAGGTCACGTCGACCGGAGTCCCGAACGGCGTTCAGCTGTTCTTCGAGACCGTCACGATCCAGATGCGGCAGCAGATCCAAGGGTCGATCGGCATGACCATCGCGCCGTTCGTACTGCCGCTCGCGGTCACGCTGTTCACCTTCATCCTTATCTCCAACTGGCTGTCGGTGCTGCCGCTGCAGTACACCGACAAATCCGGGCGCACCACCGAGTTGCTGAGCTCGGCAGCCGCAGACATCAATTACGTGCTGGCGCTGGCCCTTTTCGTCTTCGTCTGCTATCACATCGCGGGC
>CAJCHX010000872.1 GCA_903970215.1 Acidobacteriaceae bacterium | reverse complement strand
CGTCGAGGGTCCGTACAAGCCGGAGCACTACCGGTACTGAGCTCGACGTACCCGTCCCCACGACACATCCGCCCCGCCTGTCTCCGACAGGTGGGGCGGCGTCGTCAGGTCGGAGGTGGTGCGGAGGTGGGAGCGCGAGTCAGCGCGTGGTCACCAGGCAGATCTTCCACGCCCCCGACTCTTTGCGGAGGGTGACGTCGTCGGTGGCACCCAACGGGTCGACCACGTCGGCGGTGGCACCCGCGTGGGGGACCGCCGTTTCCGTCGCCGTCGCGGTCCCCGCCTGCTTGTCGATCGAGACGTTGGACACTGTCACCGTCCACGTTCCGCCGGCGCCCACCCGCGCGTCCACCGAGGCTGCGAACGTGTCCTGCGTATACCGGGCCTCCAGTAGCGCGACGTCGGTGGCGCAGTGGGTCGCGATCATCGCTGCGAAGTCGCGGTTGTTGTACGCGTTGTTCTCGGCGATCAGCGTGGCCCGCACCGCGTCCGTCTCCTCCGACCCACGGTGCAGTTGCACCGTCGCCACGATGGCCGCGGCGACGACGATGATCAGAGTGACCAGCGCCGTGGTGACGCCGACGATCGACCGGGTGGACGGTCCGCGTCGCACCGTGCGCGCCGACGGTGCAGGAGTCCAACCGCCTGCGGTTGTCCCGCCGGGCAGGACGGAGCCGGACGCCACGCTGGTCGCCGCGTCCGGGCCGGGCCCGCCGCCGGGTGCGCCGAGCCCGCCGCCGGGTGTGCCCGATGCGCCGGGGCTCCACGGAGTGCCCCCGATATGGGTCGGGATGCTGTGTCCCACATACGGTGCGCGGGTTCCGGAGACGAACAGCGTCCCGGGGGGCGGCGGTGGCGCCTGACCGGGCATAGGCGGTTCGGGGATGCCCAGCCGTCGGTAGATCTCCGTCGGTAGGACGGGGTATTGCACGACAGGTGCGCCGACCAGACGGCCGCCGGCGCCGGTCTGCGGTGGCCGGGTCACCGCCCCAGCCTACGGCGCGTCGGCAACCACCGGGGCGGGGGAATCGTCGTCGCGAGGTGCGTCGGCGGGGGTAGCGCCATCGTCGTCGGCCTCCGCGCCCACCAGCAGTTGCGGCTGGGCCTTCTTCGCCTTCTTCTTGGACTTGCCCAGCCCGGGCTGCTGGCCCAGCAACGCCTCGGTCAGCGCGTCCAGCTTCTCGTGGATCTCGTCGAGTTCTCGTCGGAGGTAGTCGCGGCTGGCGACGTCACCCACCGCGAGCCTGACCGACGCCAGCTCGCGCGCCAGGAACTCGGTGTCGGCCTTGGTCTGCGCTGCGCGCGAGCGGTCCTCGTCCAGCGAGACGCGGTCGCGGTTCTCCTGTCGGTTCTGCGCGAGCAGGATCAGTGGCGCGGCGTAGGCGGCCTGCGTCGAGAAGGCCAGGTTGAGCAGGATGAAGGGGTACGGGTCGAACCGCAGCGCCACCCAGCTGATGTTCACCAGGATCCAGATGAAAACGAAGATGGTCTGGATTGCGAGGTAACGGCCGGTACCCAGGAAGCGGGCGACGCTCTCGCTCCACTGACCCACCAGGTCGTCGCCCAGGTTCAGCTGCAGCGTGCGCTTGACGCGGGGGGTGTCGAGGCGGGCCCCGGCGCGGGATGGATCGGTCATCTCGGCATCTCCTCTTCCTCACGCCAATTGTCGGGCAGCAGGTGGTCGAGTACGTCGTCGACGGTCACTGCACCGAGCAGGTGGTGCTCCGGGTCCAGGACCGGCCCGCACACCAGGTTGTATGTCGCGAAGTAGCGGGTGACGGCAGCCAGCGGGTCCTCCGGTGCCAGCTTGGGCAGCGCGTTGTCCAGCAAGCCGCCCACCAGGTCGGCAGGCGGTTCGCGAAGGAGGCGCTGCAGGTGCACGCAGCCCAGAAACTTGCCGGTGGGCGTCGCAGTGGGCGGGCGGGCCACGAACACCAGACTCGCCAGGGCGGGCGACACGTCGACGTTCCGGGCGCGGGCCAACGCCTCGGCGACGGTCGTGGACGGCGTGACGATCAACGGCTCGGGCGTCATCATGCCGCCCGCGGTGTCGGGGGAGTAGGTCAGCAGGTTCCGGACGGTCCCCGAGTCCTGCGGGTCCATCACGGCCAGCAGTTCCTCGCGTTGCCGATCCGGCAACTGCCCGAGCAGGTCCGCCGCGTCGTCGGGGTCCATCGCCTCGAGGACGTCGGCCGCGCGGTTCATCGACAGCGACCCGATAACCCCCGACTGGTCGGTGTCGGGCAGCTCTTGGAGGATGTCGGCCAGCCGCTCGTCATCGAAGGCGGCAGCGAGCTTCAGCCTGCGCTCGGACGGCAGTTCGCGCAGGGCGTGGGCGATGTCGGGGGCTCGGAGATCCTCGTACTGCGCCA